>DATBLU010000022.1:0-18522 GCA_036555205.1 Candidatus Deferrimicrobiaceae bacterium | reverse complement strand
GATGATAGGCATATACGGCATCTTTTTCGAGCTCTCGAACCCCGGCGCGGTATTCCCGGGAATCGTCGGCGGGATCTCGCTGATCCTGGGGTTCTACTCCCTGCAGACGCTCTCCGCCAACTACGCCGGATTCCTCCTCATCGCGCTGGCGCTCATACTCTTCATCCTCGAGATAAAGATCCAGTCCTACGGAGCGCTGACGATAGGGGGGGTCGTGGCTCTGCTCCTGGGAAGCCTGATGCTGTTCCGCTCCTCGGTGGACCCGTACCTGCGGATCTCGTGGGGCGTGCTTCTCGCCATGGTCGGCCTCTCGGTCGTTTTTTTCACGACGGTGGTGACGCTCGCGGTGCGCAGCCAGCTCCGCAGGCCGGTCACGGGCGCGGAAGGGATGATAGGGGAGACGGGCGAGGCGAAGGAGGACTTTGCGGGAGACGGGAAGGTGTTCGTCCAGGGGGAGTGGTGGAACGCCCGATGCGGCGTCCCCTTGAGGAAGGGTGACAAGGTCGTGGTAGTCGGCCGGGAGGGGATGACGCTCCTGGTCAAGCCCAGGAATACGTCGGATTGAAGGGGATAAGCCGGGAAACCGGAAGGAGGTAAGGGAATGGTTCCGTATCTGGCCACGCTGGTCATCGTGTTCCTGTTCCTGTACAGCGCAATCAAGATCCTCAACGAGTACGAGCGCGGGGTGATATTCCGGCTGGGCAGGGTCATCGGAGCCAAGGGGCCGGGGCTCATCCTGCTGATCCCGGTCATAGACAAGATGGTGCGGGTGGACCTGCGCGTCGTGGCCATGGACGTCCCTCCGCAGGACGTGATAACCCGGGACAACGTCTCGATAAAGGTGAGCGCCGTTCTGTACTTCCGGGTCCTCGACCCCAACCGCGCGATCGTAAGCGTGGAGAACTACCTGTACGCCACTTCGCAGCTTGCGCAAACCACGCTCCGGTCGGTGTGCGGGCAGGCCGAGCTGGACGATCTCCTCTCGGAGCGCGAGAAGATCAACGCGCACATACAGGAGATCCTCGACAAGGACACGGAGCCTTGGGGGATCAAGGTCGCGAAGGTCGAGATCAAGCACATCGACCTGCCGCAGGAGATGCAGCGCGCGATGGCCAAGCAGGCGGAGGCCGAGCGTGAACGGCGCGCCAAGGTGATCGGGTCGGAAGGGGAGTATCAGGCGGCGCAGAAGCTCGCGGATGCCGCGCAGATCATCGGCCTCCAGCCGATAGCGCTGCAGCTTCGGTACCTGCAGACGCTGCGGGAGGTGGCGGCCGAGAACAACTCGACGACCATTTTCCCCGTCCCGATAGACCTGTTCACGCCTTTCATGGAGCTGGCGAAAGCGGTGAAGGGCGGAGTTCCGCCCGCCGGCGGCACGCCGCAGGGATAAAGCCGACGTCGATGGTCGCAAACCGCAGATCTTCGGGGAGCGCGGCGTCAGCCGCGCTTCTTCTAATTTCCGCCGCATGGGCGTTCCTTTTCGGCGGCTGCGCGGTCGCGCCGCCGCGGGCCGACTTGTCTCCCGCCGCTCCCCCCGGCGAGGCGGCGCCCGCCGTTCCGCCCGGGCCTCCCTCGCCCGCGGGCCCGCAGGCGGATGCCGCTGCTCGGCAGCTGCCGACCGTCCGCTCGGGGGTCGCGCCGGGCCGCCCCGTCCGCGTGCTCCTCGGGGAGGGCCGGAAGGAGATATCGGTCGCCGGGGAGACAATACGGGCCTGGAGCTTCAACGGGGCGCTGGCGGCCGAGGGGAGCGGGACGGTGAGCCTTGCCGCCATAGGCGACAAGATCCTTTGGGGAAGGGAAAAATCCCTTTCCTCCCCGATCGACGTCGCCTCGCCGTCGGGATTGCGGCTGGGCGGTAAACAGCTCGTGGGAAGGGTGCGGATTTCGGCGCGCAAGGGGCGGCTTTTCGCCGTCGCCGTCGTTCCGCTGGAAGATTACGTGACGGCGGTCGTAAGCAGGGAGGCCCCCCGGTCATTCCACCGGGAGGCGCTCTGCGCCCTGGCGGTCGCGGTGCGTACCTACGCGATGCTGGCCATGGAGAAGCCGCGGGATCCCGCGCATGACGTCGTGGGAGGCGTGGAGGACCAGGTCTTCGACGGAATGGACGATGCCGGCGGGGATTTCCGCCAGGCGGCGCTGTCGACGGCAGGGGAAGTCCTGTCATATCGGGGGGGGCTGGCCCGCACCGTTTACCATTCCACCTGCGGGGGAGCGACCGAAAACGCGAAGGACGCCTGGGGCACCGAGGTGCCGTACCTTCGCTCGCTTGCGTGCGACGACTGCATCGCCAGCCCCGCCCGCCGTTGGGATTATCGCATGAGCGCGCAGGAAGGCAGGCGGGTGGCGCTCCTGCTCGGGGTCAGGGCCGACGGCGCCGTCACGCTCGAAATAACGGGTCGCTCCTCGACGGGCCGGGCGAGCCGGGTCAGCATTTCCTCGGGAAGGGTCACCCGGGAGGTTTCCGCGGCGGCGTTCCGCCGTGAGGCCGGCTATGCCCGCGTCAGAAGCCTGAAGATGGAGATCGTCCCCGTGGGGAACGGGTGGGTGTTCGCGGGCCGCGGCTACGGCCACGGCGTGGGGATGTGCCAATGGGGGGCCAACGGCATGGCGAAGAACGGCAGGACATACCGCCAGATCCTGGCGCGCTACTACCCCGATACGGCTCTTGCCAGGGGCATTCCCTGAAAACCTCGGATCTCGATTACGCCCTGCCGCGCGAACTGGTCGCGCAGGTCCCGGCGGAGAAGCGCGGCAACGCGCGCCTGATGACGGTCTGCAGGGAATCGGGAGAGATAAGACACCGGCGGTTCCCTGACATCGCGGGGCTTTTGCGCCGGGGCGATCTCCTCGTGCTCAACGACACGAAGGTGATCCGGGGCCGCCTGCGGGCGAGAAAGCCGACGGGCGCCGCGGTGGAGATTTTCCTGCTCTCCCACGATGGAAAGCGGGAGCCCGGCGATGAGACATGGGAAGCCCTCGCACGGCCGTCGAAGCGCCTGGGTGAAGGCATGTCTTTCCGCGTGGGCGAGGAGCTCGGAGTGACGCTCGAGCGCCGCCTGGGGAACGGCAGGTGGATGGTGCGGCTATCCGCCGCTGGATCCGTCCGCGACGCCGTGGAGCGGGCGGGCGAGATTCCGTTGCCTCCCTATATCAGGCGAGAGGCCGGGGACCCGAGGCTGCGTATGGACGCGGACAGGTACCAGACGGTTTACGCGGAGATCCCGGGATCCGTCGCGGCGCCGACCGCAGGGCTGCACTTCGAGGACGCGCTGCTGGCGGAGTTGGCCGCCGCCGGCGTGTCCACGGCCGCGGTGACATTGGCGATAGGGTACGGCACCTTCTCGGCGATACGCTCCGAGGAAGTCGAGAGCCACGAGATCCACGCCGAGGAGTTTCGCCTCGGCGCGGAAGCGGCGGCTGCCGTAGCCGCCGCGAGGGACCGCGGAGGAAGAGTCGTGGCGGTGGGGACGACAAGCGTCCGTACGTTGGAGACATGCGCGGGTCCCGACGGAAGGGTCGCGCCTTCCGAGGGAACTACCCGGCTGTTCATATCGCCCGGCTACCGTTTCCGCGCGGTCGACGCCCTGTTGACCAACTTCCACCTTCCCCGCTCCAGCCTGCTGGCGCTCGTGATGGCCTTCGCAGGCGCGGAACTGGTCCGGGAGGCATACGCCGAGGCCGTTTCGGAGCGGTACCGGTTCTTCAGCTACGGCGACGCGATGTTCATCTACTAGGGGGCCGGATTGCCGGTAGGATTCCAGATCGATGCGCGCGACCCCGGGACGGCCGCCCGGGCCGGGACCGTAACGACGGAGCACGGGGCGTTTCGCACGCCCGCCTTCATGCCTGTGGGGACGGCCGCGACGGTCAAGGGGGTGTGGCCCGCCCAGCTTGGGGAAATGGGGTACCGGTGCGTACTGTCCAATACGTACCACCTGTACCTGCGGCCCGGACACGAACGGGTCCGCAGGCTGGGGGGGCTGCACCGCTTCATGGGATGGGAGGGTTCCCTTCTCACCGACAGCGGCGGGTATCAGGTCTTTTCCTTGAGCTCCCTGCGGAAGGTGACCGACGAGGCGGTGACTTTCAGGTCGCACATCGACGGTTCGCTTCACGTCCTGTCGCCGGAGCTCGCGATTTGCGCGCAGGAGGCGCTGGGGTCCGACATCAGGATGGCGCTCGACGAGTGCGTGGAGTACCCGGCGCGGCGCGTGGATGTAGAGGAAGCTGTGCGGCGCACGACCGGCTGGGCGACCAGGAGCCTTTCCGCCTCCAGGCGCGATGAGGGGGGGCTTTTCGGGATAGTACAGGGGGGGATGTTCCCGGACCTGAGGAGGCGCAGCGCCGAGGAGGTGTGCGCCCTCGGTTTTTCTGGGTTCGCGATCGGCGGGGTGAGCGTCGGGGAGGGAAAAGAGCTGCAGCGCGAGATGGTGGCGCTCACCGCGCCATTGCTTCCCGAAGGCAAGCCGAGGTACCTGATGGGTGTTGGGACGCCCGCCGACATCCTCTTCGCCGTCTCGTGCGGCGTGGACATGTTCGACTGCGTCCTGCCTACACGAAACGCGCGGAACGGGATGCTTTTCACCTCGACGGGGCCGATCGTGATCAAGCAGGCGAGATACGCGGAAGACCCGGGTCCCCCGGACGGGGATTGCGGCTGTCCGACCTGCCGATCGTTCTCGCGCGCCTACCTGCGCCACCTCTACCTTCAGAAGGAGATCCTGTCCTCGATGCTCATGACGGTCCATAACCTTCACTTCTACGCCCGGCTGATGGAGGGCATCCGTAAGGCGATTTTGGTTGGAAATTTGGCGGGAATTGTGAAAGAATCACTCGGTTCAGGCAACGATTAGCCCTTCGTGGAGGTCGCGATGACGCTGTTTACGGGTCTTGCATACGCAATGGGATCGAAAGGCGCGGGAGGAGGAGGGGGCATCGAGGTGCTCGTCCTCCCCCTGCTCTTTTTCGGCATCTTCTATCTTCTTGTCTTCCGGCCCCAGCAGAAGCAGGCGAAAAGGCAGAAGGAGTTCCTGCAGAACCTGAAGCCGGGCGACCGCGTAGTGACCAGCGGCGGACTGCACGGGGAGATCACGGGGATGACCGACACGACGATCACGCTTGAAATCGCCGACCGGGTGCGGGTCAAGGTGACGCGCGCCGCCGTGACGGGAAAGAGCCAGGATGCGGCGGCCTCGGAAGTCAAGCCGGTCAAGGGGTAGGGACCATGTGGAAGAGCATCAAGTGGAGGGCGACGCTGATCGTCGTGCTGACGGCCGCCTCGATCGCCGCCGTGCTCCCGAGCCTGACCGACAACCTGCCTGATACCTGGAAGAAGCTGCCGAAGATCAACCTGGGCCTGGACCTCCAGGGCGGGGTTTTTCTCCGGCTGGCCGTCGATATCGACAAAGCCATAGAGAACACGACGCTTCGGTACGCCGACGACGCTCGCGCGATCTGCCGGGAGAAGGGGATCCCCGTCCTGGGATGGCAGAAGGAGGGGACGGACGGGTTCTCCCTGAAGTTCCCCCCCGGAGACTTCGCGGGGCGGGCCATGACCGTGTTCAAGGACGAGCTGGGTTCCCTGGACGTCGCGCTGGGCGTTACTACGACTGAGGGCGCGACGATCGTCGGCAGGATGAAGCCGGCGGAGGTTCAGGCGATCCGGACGAACGCCGTGGTGCAGGGCGTCGAAACGATCCGCAACCGCATAGACCAGTTCGGAGTGCGCGAACCGCAGATAGTGGCGGAAGGCGACGACCGCATCGTTATCCAGCTGCCCGGCGTAAAGGACCAGCAGCGCGCGATCGAGCTGGTCGGCAAAACCGCGCTCCTCGAGTTTAAGCTGGTCGACGAGGGGGCGAGCATAGAGGAAGCGATGAAGGGGAACGTCCCCGAGGACTCCGAGATCCTTTACCAGCGGGCAGTGGACCTGCAGACCGGGCGCACCACCAAAACCCCCCTCCTGGTCAAAAAGAGGGCGCCGCTCACCGGGGACACGATCAAGACGGCCAAGGTGAACTTCGGATCCGAGCGGGGGGGCGGGGCCTACGTTTCCCTCTCGTTCGACGCCAGGGGAACGAAGATATTCGACAGGGTAACCGCCGAGAACGTGAAGCGCCGCCTGGCGATCGTCCTGGACGGCACCGTATACTCGGCTCCCGTCATACAGGAGCGCATATCCGGCGGCGAGGCGCAGATCACGGGCGACTTCACCGCCGAGCAGGCCTCCGATCTTGCGATCGTGCTGCGGGCCGGCTCGCTTCCCGCGCCGGTCAAGGTGATCCAGAACGTGACCGTGGGCCCGTCGCTGGGGCGGGATTCCATCCAGAAGGGGGTGCGCGCGGCCTTCATCGGCGCGTTCCTCGTCGTTGTATTCATGGCGGTCTACTACAGGTTCGCGGGAATGGTGGCCAATTTCGCCCTGATCTTCAACATACTCTTCCTTCTATCGGGAATGGCGCTCCTCGAGGCCACCCTCACCCTGCCGGGGATCGCCGGAATAATACTGGCTATCGGAATGGCGGTCGATTCCAACGTGCTCATCTTCGAGCGCATCCGCGAGGAGATCCGCGCGAAGAAGGCCATCCGGGCGGCGATAGACGCCGGATACGACAAGGCGTTCTGGACGGTGGTCGACTCCCACGTGACGACGCTCATCACCGCCGTGATCCTGTTCCAGTTCGGAACGGGGCCGATAAAGGGATTCGCCGTCACGCTCTCCATGGGCGTGGCGATCAACCTCTTCACGGCGCTCGTCTGCACGAAGGTGGTGTTCGACTACATCAACGCGAAGCGGCCGATGCGGGCGCTGAGCATCTAGGAAGGACAGGGGAAGCCGTCGGCCATGATGGAGCTCATCAAACACACCAACATCGACTTCATGGGGATCAAGCGATACGCGTTCGCCTTCTCGGGACTCCTGGTCCTGCTCGGGTTGTTCGGTCTCGTCCAGGTCTACAGCGGGCGCGCCAACCTGGGGATCGACCTGGCGGGCGGCACCTCCATCCAGCTCCAGTTCCGGAAGCCGGTGTCGATGGACCGGGTCCGCCAGCTGCTGGCCGGCGCGGGACACGGAGAGGCGGCCCTGCAGGAGGTCCCGGGGGAAAACATCCTGATCATCAAGGTGCGGGCCAGGGGCGGGGAGGAGAAGATGGTCTCCGACCAGGTGGTGGGCCTTCTCCGCCAGTCGTTCCCCGACAACCCGCCGACGGTGGAGAGTGTCTCCGAGATCGGGCCCGCAATCGGAAAGAAGCTTCGCTCGGACGCGATCCTCGCGATGGCCATCTCCGCGCTCGCCATCATCGTGTACCTCGCGTGGCGCTTCGAGTTCAAGTTCGGGGTCGCCGCCGCGATCGCCACGTTCCACGACGTGGCGGCGCTGGTGGGGATCTTTTACCTGCTCGGGAGGGAGATGGACCTCCTCTTCATCACGGCGCTCCTGACGGTCGCGGGGTATTCCCTGACCGATACGGTCGTCGTCTTCGACCGCATCCGGGAGAACATCCGGCTGCGGAAGAAGCCGACCTTCTCCGAGACGATCAACCTGAGCGTGAACGAGGTCCTGAGCCGCACCGTGGTCACCTCCCTCACGGTGTTCCTGACCTGCGTCGCCCTTCTCTTCTTCGGCGGCGTCGTCCTGAAGGAATTCGCGCTGGCCCTCACGATCGGCGTGGTCGTCGGGACCTACTCCTCCATCTTCGTCGCCAGCCCGGTCATCGCCATCTGGCGGGGGGAGAAGATGGCCGAGGTGAAAAGGTAACGGGTGGAGGGGCGAAGCCGGCGAGAGTGGGCGGTCCGTACCCCCGACGCATCGCTCGTCCGGGAGATCTGCGCGAACACCGGACTTTCTCCCACCGCGGCAACGATCCTGGCCAATCGCGGGATCGCCGGCGACGGCGAGTCGGAACGCTTCCTCCACGGCACCCTTCGGGACCTCTCCTCTCCCTTCCTGATGAAGGACCTCGAGAAGGCGGCCCTGCGCCTGGCCGAGGCGGGACGGCGGAACGAGCCGGTTCTGATCTACGCCGATTACGACGTGGACGGCGCCACCGGCGCCGCCTGCCTGTTCCTGTTCCTCCGGGACGCATTCCCCGGGCTCCCGGTAGCGATCCATCAGAACCATCGGGTCGCGGACGGCTACGGACTGCGTACGGAACGCCTGGCAGCCGCGGCGGCCTCCGGGGTAAAGCTCGTCGTGACGGTCGACTGCGGCATCTCCGACATCGAGCCGGTCCGAAGCGCGGCGGCCTGCGGCATGGACGTGATCGTCACCGACCACCACCTCCCCGGGCCGGATCTGCCTCCGGCATTCGCCGTCCTGAATCCCAAGCGGCGCGACTGCGGATTCCCGGAAAAGGACCTGGCCGGCGTGGGCGTCGCCTTCACGCTGGTGCGCGGCGTGCGCGCCGCGCTGCGGGGGGGCGGATCGGCCGCGGGGGAGGCGGACGACGCCGGCCTGCGCCGGTATCTCGACCTGGTGGCGCTGGGCACGGTGGCGGACATGGTCCCCCTGCGCGGGGACAACCGGATCCTCGTGAAGGAGGGGATCCACGAGATACGGGAGCGCCCGCGGGCCGGAGTGACGGCCCTCCTGTCGGTGGCCGGCATCGATCCGGGAACCGCCAACGAGTCGGACCTGGGTTTCAGGGTCGGGCCGCGCCTTAACGCCGCGGGCAGGGTGGGGGAGTCCAGGCGCAGCTCCGACATCCTGGTCACCGGGGACGGCAACGAGGCCCGCCGGCTCGCAGCGGAGCTGAACGTGGACAATTCGCGCCGGCAGCGGGAGGAGGAGCGGATCCTGCGTTCCGCCGAGGCGGCCGTGCGGTCCGGACCGCACGCATCCGCAATGGGCGCCATCGTTCTGGCCGACCCCGACTGGCATCCCGGGATGCTGGGGATCGTTGCCTCCAAGCTGGCGGAGAGATTCTTCCGCCCGACGTTTCTCCTGAAGCTGGACGCCGCCGAGGCAAGGGGATCCTGCCGCAGCGTCGACGGGTTCCCGCTGGTCGATGCGCTCGAGGAATTGTCCGGCCTGCTGACCCGCTACGGTGGGCACAGCCAGGCGGCGGGCCTGGCCCTTCCCGCCGGGAACCTTGCGGAGTTCAGGGAGGGAATGAACCGCATCGCCCTGGCTTACGCATCGAGGCGGGCGGGCGCACCCGTCGCGCACGTGGACGCGAAAGCCGGGCTGGGCGACCTGACCCCGGGTTTCATGGAGGAGCTGGAGAGAATGCGGCCGTTCGGCATGGGGAACGAGGAGCCCGTGTTTCTCGCCGGCAGGCTCAAGGTTCTCCGCATGAACGCCTTCGGGGCGGGGGGGCAGCATTTGAAGTTCGAGGTGGCGGGCGAAAGCCGGAAGTTCGAGGTGGTGGCTTTCAACCGCGCATCGCTCCCCGTCAGGCCGGAGGGGCGCGTGGACCTGCTCTTCACCCCGCAGATAGTCCATTTCCGGGGGAACCGAAGCCTGCGCCTGCTTTTGCGCGACGTCCGTCCGTCCGAATAGCGCCGCCTGGCGAGGTCGAAGTGCTGGGTTGGAGGAAGATCCGCGACAAGCTTCACGACGCGCTCTCGGGCGATATGGACGAGAAGGCGCTGGCCGCCGGATTCGCCGTCGGCGTCTTTTTCAGCTTCTCACCGCTGCTGTCGCTCCACACGGTCCTGGCGCTCATGGTGGCGTTCATATTCCGTCTCAGCAAGGTGGCGGCGGCGGCCGGCGTGTGGGTCAACAACCCCTACACGATGCCCTTCGTGTTCTACGGCTGTTTCCGGCTCGGCGAGTGGATGCTGGGGATCCGCGTGCCCCCGCCGGAGTTCGAGCGCTGGACGCTGCACACGTTCCTGAAGGCGGCCGTGCCGTACGCCGCCCCGCTTTTTCTCGGGACCGCGGTCGTGGGCCTCGCCGCCGCCGCGGCAGCGTATGTTGTTGTCTACCGGATCGCCGTCAGGTTAAAATCCACGCGGCGGAAAACATGAGAGCCAAGGCGATCCCGGACGGGACGCCGTTCGAAAAGGAGGCGCTGAAGTGAAGCCCTACTCCGTGAGTTTCGGAGGGATCACCGACAAGTATTCCTCCTGGAAGAATTCCTCGTTCGCGGTCATTCCGTTCCCTATCGACCTCACGACCACTTATGTGGCAGGCGCCCGCAACGGCCCGAGGGCGATCATGGAAGCTTCCAGCCACATGGAGCTCTTCGACGAGGAGAACAAGATCGAACCTTACCGCGCGGGGATTTTCACGTCGACGGAGGTTCCGCTTGTCACGACGGGACCGATCTCCATGCTCAAGCAGGTGGAGCGTCGGTTCCGCTCGGTCATCAAGGCCGGAAAATTCCCCATTCTGCTGGGCGGCGAGCATTCGGGGACGTGCGGCGCCGTGGCGGCGCTCAGGAAGAAGTACGGGGAGCTGACGGTGCTCCAGTTCGACGCGCATGCGGACCTGAGGGACTCGTACCTGGGCAGCCCCTGGAACCACGCCTGCGTCGGGCGCCGCATCGTGGACTCCGGCGCCAAACTGGTCCAGGTCGGGATCCGCAGCATGTCGGAGGAAGAGGACCGCTTCCTCAAGAAGTCGGAGAGCGTGAAGACATTCTATGCCTCCGAGCTCAGGGAAAGCCTGGGCGACGTCACCAAGGGCATCGTCAGCAGCCTTTCGGGCAACGTCTACATAACCTTCGACCTCGACGCCTTCGATCCCGGGATCATGCCCTCGGTGGGGACGCCGGAGCCCGGAGGCTTAAGCTGGTTCGAGGCGGTCGACATTCTGCGCGACGTCATGCTGTCCAACTGCAACATCGTAGGGTTCGACATCATGGAGCTGGCGCCGATCCCCGGGATGGTCGCCCCGGACTTTCTCGCCGCCAAGCTGTGCTACCGAATGATGGGCTGGGTCCTCGCCAAGCGAGAGGAAAAATAGGGTCGGCCCCCGCAAAGGAGAATCAGCCGATGTTCGTGCCCTCGAAGATCTTCTTCACCAAGGGAGTAGGGCGGCACCGGGAGCAGCTTACCTCGTTCGAGCTCGCTCTCCGGGACGCAGGGATCGAGAAATACAACCTGGTCCAGGTTTCCAGCATCTTCCCCCCGAAGTGCAAGATCATAAAGAAGGAGGACGGCTTGAAGCTCCTGTCGCCGGGCGAGATAGTATTCGTGGTCATGAGCCGGTGCCAGAGCGACGAACCGCGGAGGCTGATAGCCGCCTCGGTGGGATGCGCCCTCCCGAGCGACCGGGACGTGTACGGCTACTTGAGCGAGCACCACGCCTACGGACAGACCGAGAAGGTGGCCGGGGACTATTCCGAGGACCTGGCGGCCGCCATGCTGGCCTCCACGCTGGGAATCGAGTTCGACGAGGAGAAGAGCTGGGACGAAAAGAAAGAGGTTTGGAAGATCAGCGGTAAGATCTACCGGTCGTTCAACATCACCCAGTCGGCGATAGTGCGGGACGAGTATACGACCGTGCTCGCCGCCGCCGTCCTGGTCATCTGACGGCGGGAAACGGGGGGAGGCATGAGAGGGGCCAAGATCGTCGGGACCGGCAGGGCGCTGCCCCCGCGCGTGGTCACCAACGCGGAATTGATGAAGCTGATGGATACGACCGATGAATGGATCGTCCAGCGGACCGGCATCAGGGAGCGGCGATTCGTCGACCCGGGGACCGGGACCGCCGACCTCGGCACGGACGCCGCTCGCGAGGCGATCGCCCGCGCGGGGATTTCCGTCTCCGACATCGATTTCATAGTTTTCGCGACCATCACGCCGGATTACTTCTTCCCGGGCGGCGGGGTTTTCGTGCAGGAGAAGCTCGGGCTGCCCACGATAGGCGCGCTTGACGTCCGGACGCAGTGCACCGGTTTCATCTACGGCCTCTCGGTGGCCGAGGCATACGTAAAGGGGGGGTTCTACGACCACGTCCTGGTGATCGGCTCCGAGGTGCAGAGCACCGGTCTGGACATGAGCACCGCGGGGCGGGACGTCTCGGTCATCTTCGGGGACGGGGCGGGGGCGGTGGTCGTGGGACCGTGCGAGCCCGGAAGGGGGATCCTCTCCTCCCACCTGCACGCCGAGGGGAAGTACGCAAAGGACCTGATGTGCGAGGCGCCCTGCTCGATCGAGCACCCGCGCCTGACCCACGAGATGCTGGACGCCGGGCGCCACTTGCCCAGGATGAACGGCCGGTACGTGTTCACCCACGCCGTGAGGAGGTTCCCGGAGGTGATCCGTGAGGCTCTGGCGGCGAACGGGAAGTCCATGGCGGACCTGTCCCTGGTCATACCGCACCAGGCGAACTTGAGGATCACCCAGGCCGTGGCCGCCGCCCTTGAAGTTCCCGGGGAAAAGGTCTACTCGAACGTCGAGAAGTACGGGAACACGACCGCCGCCTCCATACCCATCGCCCTCGACGAGTGCGTCGAGCAGGAGAGGATCCGGGAGGGCGATCTAGTGTGCCTCGCGGCCTTCGGGTCCGGTTTCACCTGGGCCGCGTCGCTGATCCGCTGGTAGCGTGGACGGATTTGCTGGCTTCCGTATCCGCGAGATGAAGCCGGAGGACCTCGACGAGGTCATGGCGATCGAGGCTGTTTCGTTCCCTACGCCCTGGTCGCGCAGGCTGTTCGAGGAGGAGATCGAGCGGGATTTTTCCGACGCCCTCGTCGCGGTTTCCACGGAAGGGGAGGGCGTTTTGGGATACACGATCTGCTGGAACGTGGCGGACGAGTCCCACCTGTTGAACATCGCGGTCAGGCCCGATGCCCGAGGGCGCGGCGTGGGCAGCGTGCTCGTCGCCGAATGCATCAGAAGGGGAGCCGGGGCGGGGGCGGGACGCATACACCTCGAGGTGCGCGCCGGAAACGTCCCTGCGATCAGGATGTACGAGCGGAAGGGGTTTTCCTTCGTGGGAATCAGGAGAGGATATTACACCGACACCGGAGAGGACGCGGTCCTTTACTCCCGGGCGCTTCGGAGGTCCGATGCCTCATAGCCGGATGCGGTTCGTGGCGGGAAGGATCCTGCGCAACGAGGGGCACGGCGACATCTTCTATCGCCTGGAGGCGTCCGTCCCCGAGCCGGTGGAGTTCGAGCCGGGGCAGTTCGCGATGGTTTCCGGCTGGCCGGGCAGCGACCCGCTGCTTCCGAGGCCGCTCGCGATCTTCCGCGCGGGCTCGGGGCAGAAGGGCAAGGGGACCGTCGAGTTCGTCTACAAGGTAGTGGGACGCGGCACCGCGCTGCTGTCGGGGATGCACCCCGGGGAGCCGCTGTCGCTCACCATGCCGCTGGGACGGGGATTCGACCTGGGCGGCGACGGGCGGCTGTACTGGCTTGTAGGCGGCGGCGTAGGATTCTCGACCGTCTTTCCCGCCGCCGCGGCGCTGGGCAGGCGGCGGGCGGAGCACGAGATGTTCCTGGGAAGCCGCACGCGCGAGCAGCTGCCCCCGAAGGAATGGACGCCCGGCGGCGATGCGAAGGGACGCGTCCACCTTTGCACCGAGGACGGCACGGCCGGCTATTTCGGGCGGGTCACCGACTTCGTGCGGGAGCGGATGACGGCCCTTGCCGACGCCGACGCCTCCCGCTTGACGATCCTGGCCTGCGGCCCCAGGGAAATGCTCAAAGATATCGCCCTGGCCGCCTTCGCGCGCGGCGCCGAAATGCAGGCGGCGCTGGAGAACCACATGGCGTGCGGGTTCGGTGTGTGCTGGGGATGCGTCGTGGCCCTGCGGGAAGGCGAGAAGACGGGCTACCGGCGGGTATGCAGGGAAGGGCCCGTTTTCGACGCGCGGGAGGTCGTATGGTGAAGACGGACCTTTCCGTGTCCCTGGGAACGCTGCGCCTGAAGAACCCGGTGATGAGCGCGTCGGGGACGTTCGGATACGGGCTCGAGTTCGCCCCTTTCTACGACATCTCGCGCCTCGGGGCCATAGTGGTCAAGGGGTTGTCGCTCGCGCCGACGCCGGGCAACCCTCCGGGCCGCATAGTCGAGACCGCGTCCGGCATGCTCAACGCCATCGGCCTGCAGAACATCGGCGTCGAGCGGTTCATGGCGGACGTAGCGCCAAGGCTTACGGACGCCGGCGCCACGTTCGCCGCGAACATCTACGGCAGGACGACGGACGAGTACTCGGCGGTCGCCTCGAGGCTTTCGGAGCTGCCCTCGCTGTCCGCGATCGAGGTCAACGCCTCGTGCCCCAACGTGAAGGAGGGCGGGATGGCGTTCGGGGCGACGGCGGAAGGGGTGGCGCGCCTGACCGGCGCGGTGCGCAAATCGACGACAAAACCGCTGTGGGTCAAGCTCAGTCCCAACGTCGCGGACATCGGCTCGGTGGCCGCGGCCGCCGAGGATTCCGGGGCGGATGCCGTTTCGCTCATCAACACCATAGTCGGGATGGCCGTGGATCACCGCACCCGCAGGCCCAGGCTCTCCAACGTCACCGGCGGGCTTTCGGGGCCCGCAATCAAGCCGGTCGCCCTGCGGATGGTATGGGAGGCATGCAAGCGTGTAAAGATCCCCGTGATCGGGATAGGCGGGATCCAGACGGCCGCCGACGCGCTCGAATTCATCCTGGTGGGAGCATCCGCGGTGCAGGTCGGCACGGCCAATTTCCGGAACCCCAGGGCGTGCGTGGAAATAATAGAAGGAATGGAGGTGTTCATGCGGGAGGAGCGCCTCCCCGGGATCGATTCGTTCAGGGGGAAGCTGCTTCTTTAGGAAAAAAAAGAAATGTCTTGTGGGCGATTTTACATTCCTAGTATAATGACTTAGCGGGGATTCTTTAAGGAAAGTGGGCCGTCGCCCACTTTTTTTTTCGATGTGACAAACCCATGAAACCCGACATCGAAAAGATCGAAGCCCTGGTCACCCAGGTGGCGCAGGAGGAAATGCTGGAGGTCTTCGACCTCGCCGTGGCGAGGGAAGGCCCGCGGACCGTGGTGCGCGTCTTCCTGGACCGGGAGGGCGGAATCAGCCTCGGCGAATGCGAGTCGTTCAGCCGGAAGATGAGCGCGGTGCTCGACGTCAGCGATCCGATGCCCGGCCCCTACGTGCTCGAAGTTTCCTCGCCCGGCCTCAACAGGAGGCTGGTCAGGCCCGCCCATTTCGCCGCCGTCGCGGGACGGCGGGTGCGGGTGTCGCTCATCGAGCAGGTGGAAGGCAGCCGGAACTATTCGGGGACGCTCCTGCGGGCCGACGAGGAAGGAATAGAGCTGGAGCGGGACGGCAGGACGTTCAGGTTTCCTTACGGCGCCGTGCGGAAGGCGAACCTGGAGGTGTCCCAGGAAGAACTATTCGGGAAGGGAAAGAGGAAGCAATGATCCTGGACATAGGGCAGATCATCACGCAGCTGGGCAAGGAGAAGGGGATCGACCGGACCGTGATCGTCGACGCGATCAAGGAAGCCCTGGAAATAGCCGCAAGGAAGAAGTACGGGATGAACAAGCGGCTGGAGGCCACCTACGACGGCGAGACGGGCGAATTCGAGATCCTCGAGTTCCGCACGGTCGTCGAAGCGGTAAAGGATCCCGAATCGGAGATCTCGCTCGACGCCGCGCGCGAGCTCGATCCGGAGGCCGCCTATGAGGACAACATCGGGTTCCGGTTGAGCACCCGCGATCTCGGCCGCATCGCCGCGCAGACGGCGCGGCAGATCATAATGCAGAAGGTCAAGGACGCCGAGCGGGAAGTGATCTACAACGAGTTCATCGGCCGCAAGGGAGAGATCATCAACGGCATAGTGCAGCGCTACGAACGGGACTGCCTGGTCGTCGACCTGGGGAAGACCGAGGCCGTCATGCCGATGTCGGAGCAGATCCCCCGCGAGCGGTATCGCCAGGGAGACCGGATAAGGGCGTACATCAAGGACGTCACCAAGACCCCGCGCGGTCCCGAGATCCTGCTGTCGAGATCCGACCCGAGGGTGATCCTGAAGCTGTTCGAGCAGGAGGTTCCGGAGGTATACGAGGGCGTGGTCTCGATCTTGAGCGTCGCGAGGGAGCCCGGATTCCGCACGAAGATAGCCGTCCGATCGAAGGATCGCGACGTCGACCCGGTGGGAGCGTGCGTCGGGATGAAGGGGTCACGCGTGCAGAGCGTCGTCCAGGAGCTGCGCGGCGAGAGGATAGACATAATCGCGTGGGACGAAGACCCGGCGAAGTTCGTTTGCAACGCCCTCCAGCCGGCCGAAATCATCCGGGTGCTCGTAAACGAGTCCGAGAAGAGCATGGAGGTCATCGTCCCCGAGGAACAGCTGCTGCTGGCGATCGGCAAGAGGGGGCAGAACGTGAAGCTCGCCTCGAAGCTCGTGGGGTGGCACATCGAGGTTCGCGCCGAAGGGCAGGTCGAGGACGCGCTCAAGCGCGCGGAGGGGCTGTTCGCCCCCAGGAAGACGGACGAGGCCGCGCAGGCGGGGGCAGCCGAGGAATCAGCGCCTGTTCTTCCGGAGTCGGAGTTGGCGCCGGAGCCGCGGGAAGGCGACGCGGCGCAGGCGCCGGAAGGCGGCGAGCCCCCTGCCGCGGAAGGCCCGCCCCCGGAAGAGGGCGGCGGTGAAGCGAAGGGGTGACCGCATCCGCATGGAGAGGACTTGCGTCCAGTGCGGCGGCGCCGCGGAGAAGGCGTCGTTTCTAAGGTTAGCGGGACGGCCGGAGACGGGCTGGGAGCCCGATCCGGAAGGACGCAAGCCGGGCCGCGGGATCTACCTGTGCCGGGCGGCGGAGTGCGTGGAGGGATTCGCAAGGCGGATCCGGACGCCGAAAGGCGCGGCCAGGTGGAAGATGGGAGCCGACGGACCGGCGCTGGCGGACAAGGTTGCCGCCTGGTGGGCGGCGCAAGCAAGAAAGTAGGGAGGGTGGATGGACAAGGCTCGCGTTCGGGATCTGGCCAAGGAACTGGGGATGGAGACGAGCAAGGAGATACTGGCGTTCCTTGAGCGGATCGGACAGAAAGGCAAATCGGCCTCGAGCAACATCGAGGGGGACATCATAGAGCGGGTCAAGAGTCATTTCCGCAAGACCTCGCCGCTCCCTGCCCCCAAGCAGACGCTCGTGGTCACGCGGGCGGACGGGACCCTGGAGCGCCGCTCCACCAGGGTGGTCCTGCGGCGCGGAGCGCCGGTGGTCGAGAAGCCCCCGGTGCCGGAAGAGCCGTCGGCGCCGCCGCAGGAGGCGTCCCCGTCGGTCGCGGGAGCCCCGGCGCCGTCCGAGGAGCGTGCCCCCGAGGAACCGGTTCAGGCCGGCATGCCGGCCCCGGAGGCGGCACAACCCGCGGAAACCGCGGCGGCGGAGGCGGAAAGCGCGCAGCCGGCGGAAGCGGTGGTCCGGGTCGTGGAAAAGACTCCGGCCGAGAAGGCTGCGGAGGAGCGCAAAGAGAAGGAAAAGAAGTGGAAGAAGGCCAAGCCCCACGAGAAGAAAGTCCAGAAGGGAGTCCTCAAGAGAACAATAATCCAGGAAATCATTGAAGAGCCCGAAGCCCCGAAGGCGCCGGCGGCCCCTGTGGCCGAGGCGGAGCCCGTGGTGGTGCGCCAGTTCCAGCCGGTACGGGCGCTCAAGCGGAGGGGGAAGCCCGTAAAAGAGAAGAAGGCTCCCTCCACCCTGCCTCCCAAGGCCAGCAAGCGCGTTTTCAAGATCGAGGAGGTCATCACCGTCGGGGACCTCGCTCACCGGATGGGGATAAAGGCCGCCGACGTGATCAAGAAGCTGATCGAGATGGGGATGCCTACGACCGTCAACCAGCTTCTGGACGCGGACACGGCGCGGATCCTGGCCCAGGAATACGGGTACGAGGTGGAGAACGTCGCCCCCGAGGTGGAGAGCCTGATTGACCAGGAAGAGGACCGCGTCGAGGACCTCGTCGCGCGACCGCCCGTCGTCACCATAATGGGGCACGTGGACCACGGAAAGACCACCCTGCTCGACGCGATCCGGCAGAGCAACGTCACCGGCCAGGAGGCCGGAGGGATCACCCAGCACATAGGGGCATACGAGGTGGAGCACGGCGGCCGCAAGCTCGTCCTGCTGGACACCCCCGGCCACGAAGCGTTCACTTCGATGCGAGCCCGGGGCGCTTCGGTCACCGACATCGTCGTGCTGGTCGTCGGGGCCGACGACGGGGTGATGCCGCAGACGATCGAAGCGATCGACCACGCCAAGGCCGCAGGCGTGCCGATAGTGGTGGCGGTCAACAAGATCGACAAGCCGGGCGCCCAGCCCGACCGCATCCGGCAGCAGCTGTCCGAGCACGGGCTCGTCCCGGAGGAGTGGGGCGGCCAGACGCTGTACGCAAACATCTCCGCGAAGAGAAGGACCGGCATCGAAACGCTGATCGAGCTGGTCCTGCTGCAGGCCGACCTGCTGGAGCTCAAGTCCAACCCCGTGAAGATGGCGCGCGGAACCGTCATCGAGTCCCGCCTGGAGAAGGGCCGGGGCCCGGTTGCCACGGTCCTCGTCCAGGAAGGGACCCTGCGCGTCGGCGACCCGATCGTCACGGGCATCCACTATGGGAGGGTCCGGGCGCTCGCCAACCACAAGGGGAAGCGGCTCATT
>DATBLU010000015.1:0-3349 GCA_036555205.1 Candidatus Deferrimicrobiaceae bacterium | reverse complement strand
GTGTGCACCGGCATGCCGGGAGTCCTCCCCGTTCTCAACCGCAAGGTTGTCGAGTTCGCCATCCGGACGGCGATCGCCACTTCGTGCACGGTGCAGGGGAGAAGCGTCTTCGCGAGGAAGAACTACTTCTATCCCGACCTTCCGAAAGCGTACCAGATCTCCCAGTACGAGCTGCCGCTTGCCATTGCGGGGCACATTGACATAGGGATCGAAGGCGCGTCGAAGCGGATCGGCATCACGCGTATCCATATGGAGGAGGACGCCGGAAAGCTCGTCCACGAGGGCGAGTTCGCGGGCGCACAGGCGTCGCTCGCGGATCTCAACCGCTGCTCCGTCCCTTTGATGGAAATAGTGTCGGAGCCGGACATCCGGACGCCGGAGGAGGCGGGGGCCTACCTGCGCAGCCTGCGGGACATCCTGGTCTACCTCGAAGTGTGCGACGGGAACATGGAGGAGGGCTCCTTTCGCTGCGACGCGAACGTATCGGTCCGTCCGAAAGGGCGGAATGAATTCGGGACAAAGGCGGAGCTGAAGAACATGAACTCCTTCCGGAACGTGGAGAAGGCGATTGAATTCGAGATCCGCCGCCAGGTCGAGCTGATCGAGGACGGGGGGAAGGTGGTCCAGGAGACGCGGCTGTGGGACGCGGCCGCGGGCGTGACGATATCCATGCGAGGCAAGGAGGAGGCCCACGACTACCGGTATTTCCCCGATCCGGACCTCCTCCCCCTGATCGTGGACGACGCGTGGATCGAGGAGCTGCGCAAGACGATCCCGGAGCTGCCGCGGGATAAAGTCGCCCGCTTCGTCAAGACGTACGCGATCCCCCGGTACGACGCCGAGATCCTGGCCTCCTCCCGCGCGCTGGCCGACTTCTTCGAAGCCTCGGCCGCCGTTTACAACGCCAATCCCAAGCTGACCGCCAACGAGTGCATCCACTGGAAGGACGAAGTCGCCGCGGGCAGGCTTTCGCCGGAAACGATCGCTCACGCCGTGGAGGACCGGGAGACCGGCGCCATCTCCGCAACCGCTTCCAAGACGCTGGTCGAGCTTTCCATCCGGACGGGGAAGCCGATCCGGCAGCTCCGCGACGAGAAGGGACTTACCCAGGTCTCCGACGCGGGAGCCATCGAGGATGCGGTCGCCAAGGTCCTCGCGGCGAACCCCAAGGAGGCGGAAAGCTATCGTAACGGAAAGACCGGGCTTCTCTCCTTTTTCGTCGGACAGGTGATGAAGGAGACCAGGGGCAAGGCAAACCCCAAGATCGTGCAAGAGGTGATCCGGAAGAGGCTCGGCTAGGCTCCAAGGGAGCGGACATGCGGAAAGCGGCTATGATAGCTGCGGCTGCCGTCCTGGCGGCGGTCCTCCTGGCGGTCCTGATCCCGCGGCTGATCTCCCTCGAAACGCTTAAGCCGCGCATAACTGCTGTCCTGGAAGGGAAGACGGGCCGAAAGGTCTCCTTCTCCAATATCTCGCTGGCGATTTTCCCCCGTATAGGCGTGAGGATATCGGACCTGGCCGTTTCCGGGGATCCCGGTCATCCCCGGGAGAACCTCCTGTCGGTTCCGGAGGCTGAAGTCCGGGTGGCTTTCCTTCCGCTTCTGGCGGGGAAGGTGGAGTTCGAAAAGCTCCTGCTGCGACGGCCCGAGGTGCTTTTTCGCAGGTACAGGGACGGGACCCACTCCGCGACGCAGATCGCCGGCCGGCTGGAGAAGGGAGAGGGGCCTGGTCCTCCTTCGGGGGAGAAGGTCTCGATCGCCCTGAAGGCGCTCTCCATAGAGAAGGCGAAACTTGTCGTGGTCCTCGAGGGGGAGGACGGCGGCGAATCCCGCTGGAGGGTCGATCCGCTGACATTCCGACTCTCCGGCCTGGGCGAGCGCAGGAAAGGTTTCGAGATCGAGACCCGGATCGACGGCGCCGTCCGCGGGGAAATCGAGTTCTCCGGGCAGGCGACGCGCGACGGGCCGCCCTCCGACGGGGCGACGCTGCTCCTGGCGGGGAAGGGAACTGCGTTCGGCCAGCAGATCTCGATGGAGGGCAGCATGTCCGCGCCGGAGGGGCCCGCGGGGATGAACCTGGTCTTCACGTTCCCGAAGATCGACGTCGGGAAGGTCGCCGGCATTTTCGCGCGCCCCCCGGAGGCTCTGTCAATGGTTCCCCTGCAGGGCGTGGCTGCGCTTGCCGTCAAGGTTTCCTGGCGCCTGCAGGCGATGGCCGTCGAAGCGAACCTGCGGTACGCATCGCTTTCCGCGAATGGCCGGGCAACGCTTTTTCCACAGACGGGCAAAAGGGAGTGGAACGCTTCGGCCGCGATCGCGTCGCTTGCCGAGTTCGCAAAAAGCGGCGGGGACGGCATCTCGAAATGGGCTCCCGCCGGGCGGTTGACTTTCACGGCGAACGGAAAGAGGGCATCGGCTGAAGCGAAGGACGCATGGGACGCGGCGCTTTCGCTGGGCGAAGCCGGCATCAGGATCCCCGAACCGAAAATTACCCTGCAGGGCCTGAACGGGCGGGTGCAGCTTTCCGAAAAAACCGTAGACTTCAAGCAGCTCTCGGGGTTGCTGAACGGCCGTCGATTCACGCTTTCCGGGCCGGTCTCCCTGGGAACCGCACCGACCGGCCCGCTAAGCTTCCATTTGGCCTACCTTGACCTGGATGAGCTCTTACCCCCCGGGGAAGCGGCAGGTCAGGCAAAGAAAGCCGATCGGGATTCCGCGGCGGGAAAGGACAAAGAGGGGAACGCGATCTCAGCGCGCGGGAGCGTCAGGATAGACGCAGGCAGAGCAAGGGGACTGGAGTTCCGGGACCTGGCGGGGACAGGCCGCTACGAGAACAGGGCAATTTTCGTCGATTCCCTGCGTGTCGGATTGTACGGAGGGGAAGCGACGGCCTCCGGCCGCATCGGGCTTGCCGGGGAAAGCCCGGATTTCCGGCTCAAGATCGCGGCGAAAGACGTGGCCGCCGAAGAGATCCTGTCCCGAAAAACGTCGCTTAAGGATTTTTTGACAGGCAAGGCGCAGCTCTCCGCGGACATCGGCGGGGGGGCGAAGGATTTCGCCGAATTCACGAGGACGGCGACCGGGTCGGGGTCCTTCAGGGTCGCCGATGGTAAAATCAGGGGTGTCGACCTGCTGGAGACCGCGGCGGGGATTTCCGGCCTTCAGACCTTGCTTTCACCTGCGCGGTCCGTGCCGGCCGGCAGAACGGCGGAAACGACGTTCTCGGATCTTTCGGCCGATTTTCGCGTCGAACGGGGGAAAATCCGGACGGATTCGCTCCGGATCCTCTCGGACAAGATAGGCCTTGCGGGATCGGCCGTCCTGGGCTTCGACCGCACGCTCGACTTCCG
>DATBLU010000013.1:0-3477 GCA_036555205.1 Candidatus Deferrimicrobiaceae bacterium | reverse complement strand
AAGAACTTTTTCCCCTGCCCGGGGCTCATCACCTCGCTGCGCACCCCCGGGGGGCCCGGGGTGCGGGACGACTCGGGAGTCTTCGAGGGATTCGAGATCCCCATCTATTACGATCCGATCATCTCCAAGCTGGTCGCGTGGGGGAAAAACCGGACCGAGGCGATCGCGCGGATGCGACGGGCGCTGAACGAATACGTCGTCACGGGGGTCAAGACGACGATACCGTTCCACATCCGCGTGATGAACAACCGGCACTTCGTAGAGGGGAACTTCGATACGAACTTCATCGACAAGGTCTTCTTCAAGGAAGAGGAGGAGCGCAGGCTCGAGCACGGGGACGTGGCCATGATCACGGCGGCTATCCACGTGTTCCTCGAGGAGCGGAAGCGCGCGATGGCGCACAAACCCGCGGCGGCCGCCGGCCCCGTCTCCATGTGGAAGTATTCGACCCGGCCCGGCATGCGGAAACCCGTCTAGGAGCGGCCATGAACTACATCGGGACTACAGGTGAAAAGGAAGTGAAGGTCGCCGTGCGGGAGGCGGGAGTCGCCCGGTACGTGGTCACGATAGACGGGCAGGAGCACCTGGTCGACGCGCACCAGGTCCAGAGCAGCGTCTGGTCCGTCCTTTACGGGGACGCCTCGTTCGAGGTGGACGTCCAGGGGATGAAGGACGACGAGTTCGAGGTGCTGATCGCGGGCGACTGCTACAAGTTCACGCTCATGAACGAGCAGCGGAAGGCGCTGATGCGGGCCGGCGGAAAAGGGGCGGCCGGCAAGGCCATGGTCTCCTCGCCGATGCCGGGGAAGGTCGTAAAGCTCCTGGTCGGTTTGGGGGAGGAAGTGAAGGCCGACCAGGGGGTCATCGTCGTCGAGGCGATGAAGATGGAGAACGAGCTTAAATCCGCTCTCACGGGGAAGGTCAAGGAGATCTTCGTGAAGGAAGGCGAGGTCGTCGAGTCCGGGGCGAAGCTGCTCCTGGTGGAATAGGGGGAAGAAATGGCGTCGGTCAAGAGGAAGGGAGGGGGGGCCTCCCGGGTCCGGACGGCGATGGACCGGTGGGAGAAGGAAGTCCTCTCGCCGGCGGTGGGCAAGGCTCCGGAGCGCCGCAAAAAGTTCGAGAGCACTTCGGGCGCGGAGGTCGAGCGGCTCTACACCCCCGCCCATCTGGATGAGTTCGACTACCTGAGGGACCTGGGATTCCCCGGCGAGTATCCGTTCACCAGGGGGGTTCAGCCCACGATGTACCGCGGGCGCCTTTGGACCATGAGGCAGTACGCGGGCTTCGGCGACGCCAGGGAATCGAACAAGCGGTACCGGTATCTTCTGGACCACGGCCAGACAGGCCTTTCCGTCGCCTTCGACCTGCCCACCCAGATGGGATACGACTCCGACAGCCCTATTGCGTCGGGCGAGGTCGGGAAGGTCGGGGTGGCGATCGACTCCCTCGAAGACATGGAGGTGCTCTTCGACCGCATCCCCCTGGGGAAGGTGTCCACCTCGATGACGATCAATTCCACCGCGGCGGTGCTGCTGGCGATGTACGTGGCCGTCGGCGCGAAGCAGGGGGTCGCGGCTGAAAACCTTAACGGCACGATACAGAACGACATCCTGAAGGAGTACATCGCCCGGGGGACATACATCTTCCCCCCGGCCCCGTCGATGCGGGTGATCACCGACATATTCGCCTACTGCAAGGGCCACGTCCCCCGCTGGAACACCATCAGCATTTCCGGGTACCACATCCGCGAGGCCGGCTCTACGGCCGCCCAGGAGATCGCTTTTACGCTGGCGAACGGCATAGCTTACGTCCAGGCGGCTATCGACGCGGGCATGTCGGTCGACTCGTTCGCCTCGCGGCTGGCGTTCTTCTTCAATGCGCACAACCCGTTCCTGGAGGAGGTGGCCAAGTTCCGGGCGGCGAGGCGGCTCTGGGCCAGGATCATGAAGGACCGCTTCAGGGCGAAGGACCCGCGCTCATGGATGCTCCGGTTCCACACGCAGACCGCGGGCTCCTCTCTCACGGCCCAGCAGCCCGACAACAACATAGTCCGCGTTACCGTCCAGGCGCTGTCGGCAGTCCTTGGCGGGACGCAGTCGCTCCATACGAACTCGCGCGACGAGGCGCTCTCCCTGCCCACGGAGGACTCGGTGCGGATCGCCCTCCGCACGCAGCAGGTGATCGCCCATGAGAGCGGGGTCGCGGACACCGTCGACCCCCTGGCCGGCTCGTACTGCGTCGAGGCGCTCACTTCGACGCTGGAGCGGCAGGCGGCGGAATACATAGGAAAGATCGACCGGATGGGCGGGGTGATAAGCGCCATCGACGCGGGATACGTTCAGAAGGAGATCCAGGACGCTGCGTACAGGTACCAGCAGGAGATAGAGCGGAAGGACCGGATCATCGTGGGCGTAAACGATTTCGAGGTAAGCGAGGAGAGGCCGGACAAGCTGCTGACGGTCGATCCGAGGATAGAGAAGGGGCAGCGCAAACGGCTCGCGGAGCTGCGCCGGAAGCGCGACGACCGCGCGGTCCGCGACGCGCTCGCCTCGCTCGACAAGGCCTGCCGCGGGAAGGGAAACGTCATGACGCCGATCCTGGCGGCGGTCAAGGCCTACGCGACGATCGGGGAGATTTCCGACGTCATGCGCGGGGTGTTCGGCACCTACCGGGGGAAGGTCACCGTCTGAAGCGAAAAACCCCCGCCCTTCGACGCGCATCTTATTAAAGTAAATTGAGGTAAACCTTCGGTGCGGGAGGGAGGTCGCGATGGGCGAGATCCGGTGGGAAACAGATGTGAACGCCGGGGTGGAAAAGGCGCGCAAGAGCGGCAAGCCCGTTTTCCTGGACTTCTGGTTCGACGGCTGAATCGGCTGCGCCAGGATGAATACGGGTCCGTATTCAGACGAGCAGGTAAAGAAGTTCCTGGAAGAGCAGTTCGTTCCCATCCGAAGCCAGTGTTTCTGGGACAAGCCGACCGAGCCGATGGAGAGGTTCGGCATCAAGTGGACCCCGAGCTTCCTGGTCCTTGACGCGGACGGCAAGGAGCACCATCGATTCGTCGGATTCGTTCCGGTCGACGACCTCTTCGCGAACCTGGGTCTGGGGAAGGGGAAGCTTCTCTACGACACCGACCGGATGGCGGAGGCCATTGTCCAGTTCCAGACCGTCATCGACCGGCACCCGGACGCGGGGGCGACCCCGGAGGCCGTTTTCCTCCAGGGAGTCGCGGGATTCAAGCACGCGCACGATGCCAAGGCGCTTCGCCGCGCTTACGATACGCTGAAGGCGAAATACCCGCAGAGCGAATGGGCAAGGCGCGCCGACCCGTATTCGGCGATACCCCTGTAGAATGCTCGGTTTTCGGTTGATTTCCGCGCGGGCCGAAGGCTAAATAGAATGGACGCGGAACTCGGTTCTCGAGAACGGGAGAAGGATGGGGGAACTGCTGCGGCGGATGCTCGAAGAATGCGAGGG
>DATBLU010000002.1:0-2800 GCA_036555205.1 Candidatus Deferrimicrobiaceae bacterium | reverse complement strand
GAGCCCCCCGTTCCAAAGCTTGAAGATCTCGGAGGGGGCCGAGCTGTATTGGTCCCAGTAGACGATGACGTGGAATAGGCGCGCTCCGGCGATGGCCGAGAGCACCACCCAGAAGCCCATGTCGAAGAACTTGTCCCGGTCGAGCCCCTTGCGGGCGATCTCCCGTCCCGCGACCCAGAGAGCCGCGAGGAACCCGATCGCCACGAAGACGCCGTAGGAATATATCTTGAGGCTGCCGATTTTAAGAAGTACGGGATGCACTCTCACTCTCCTTCGACCAGAATAGCATGTCGAGGATGAGCAGGAAGATCCCCACGGATATCCCTATGTCGGCCACGTTGAACGCCGGCCAGTGGTGGTGGCGCCAGTGCACGTCGAGGAAGTCGACTACGTAGCCCAGCCGGGCCCGGTCGATAAGGTTGCCCACCGCCCCCCCAAGGATAAGCCCCAGGCCGCAAGGCGCAGGACCCCGGCCGGGAAGGTAGTGAAGGTACGCGAGGACGGCCGCCACGGCGAGCACCGTAGCAAGGATAAGGAGCGGGTTGACCCACGAGTGGTTCAGGTTGGAAAGAAATCCGAATGCGACCCCGGTGTTGTGCACGTGGACTATGTGGAAGTGATCGGGAAAGACGGCGCGGGCCTCGAAGAGCGCGAAGTGGCGGACGATCCATGCCTTGCTCCACTGGTCGGAGACCATGATTACGGCGGCCGCCGTCAGGGGAGCGGCGAATTTGCGCAGACGCAGCAAGAAGGCGCCTTATCCCGCTACGGCCTCGGCGCACCGGCCGCACAATTCCGGGGCGCCGGGGATCGTCCCGACGGTAGGGTAGTGGTTCCAGCAGCGCTCGCACTTTCCCCACGGGGCCTTTTCGACCTTGGCTTTGAGCCCCGGGAACGCCGCGCTCTCGTAGACCTGCGGGCCCGAAACGTCGCCCGCCTCGATCCCCGAGACGATCAGGACGTCCTGTATTTCACGGGCGTGGGTCCCGAACAGGTCCGCGAACGGGCCCGGCGCCACCTTCACGAGCGCGTCCTGGTCGCTGCCGATCGTTTTCTCCTTGCGCGCGGCTTCGAGCGGCTGGGCGATCTCGGCCCTCAACGCCAGGATCCGCTCCCATCGCGCCGCCGTCTCGTCGTCCCCGGGAAGCTCTTCAGGCTTCGGAAGGTCGGACAGGAAAACACTCTGCGGCTTCCCCGGGAACGCGGGCAGATGTCCCCACGCCTCCTCGGCGGTGAACGACAGCACCGGGGCCAATAGGGAGAGCAGGCCGCGCGTTATCTCGAAGAGCGCCGTCTGCGCGGACCGCCTGGCCGGATCGTCCGCCTTGGAGCAGTACAGGCGGTCCTTGAGCACGTTCAGGTAGAAGCTGGACATGTCCACGGCGCAGAAGTTGTTCACCGCATGGAAGATAAGGTGGAACTCGTACGTTTCGTATGCGCGCAGGACTTTCTCCGCGAGCCTGCGGAAAAGGACGAGCGCGTAGATGTCCATCTCCGGCATGCGGTCGCGCGGGACCGAGTCCTTTTCCGGTGAGAAGCCGTCCAGGTTGCCCAGCAGGAACCGGATCGTGTTGCGGATCTTGCGGTAGGCCTCGGTCAGCCGGTCCAGGATGTCCTTGGAGAGCCGGACGTCGTCGCGGTAGTCCTCGGCGGAAACCCAGAGCCGCAATAGCTCCGCCCCGTGCTTCTTGATGATCTCCTCGGGCGCGATGACGTTCCCCTTGGACTTGTGCATCGCCTCGCCCTTGCCGTCCACCACGAAGCCGTGTGTCAGGACGGCCTTGTACGGGGCCGCCTGGCGCGTGCCGACCGCCGCCAGGAGCGAGGAGTGGAACCAGCCGCGATGCTGGTCGGACCCCTCCAGGTAAAGGTCGACCGGGACCCCCAGGCTCTCCTTGCCCTCGCAGACGCATGCGTACGAAACGCCGGAGTCGAACCACACGTCCAGGATGTCGGTCTCCTTCCCGAACTCCCTCCCCCCGCAGGACGGGCAGGCGACGCCCGGCGGGATCAGCTCGTTTACGTCCCTGTCGAACCAGGCATCGGCGCCTTCCCTCTCGAAGAACCCTGCGACGTGGTCGATGAGCTTCCTGTCGAGAAGGTAGTGCCCGCACCCCGCGCACTGGAAGATGGCGATCGGGACTCCCCACGACCGCTGGCGGGAGATGCACCAGTCCGGCCTGTTGGCGATCATCCCCTCGATCCTTTCCTGCCCCCACGCGGGGATCCACCGGACCTTTCGGATCTCCGAAAGCGCGTTCGCCCTCAAGCCGGTATTATCCATGGATATGAACCATTGCTTGGTCGCCCTGAAGATCACCGGGTGTTTGCATCGCCAGCAATGCGGGTAGGAATGGGTGACCTTCGCTTCCCGCATAAGGGCGCCGGTTTCGGCCAGCTTGGCGTTGACGCGCGGGTTCGCCTCGAAGACCTGCATCCCCGCGAAGAAGGGGACGTCCGAGGTGAACCTGCCCGCGTCGTCCAGCGGCGCATAGATCTCCAGCCCGTACTTAAGCCCCGTTTCGTAGTCTTCCCGTCCGTGGCCGGGAGCCGTGTGGACGCATCCCGTTCCGGCGTCGAGCGTCACGTAATTGCCCAGGACGAGGATCGAATCGCGGCCGGCGAAGGGGTGTCCGCAGCGAAGCCGCTCGAGGTGGGAGGCGCCGAACGACGCAAGGCGCTTCGGGGCTCCCAGGCCGACCTCCTCCGCGAACCGGTCCGCAAGCCCTTCCGCCACCACGTACGCCTCGCCTCCTGCCTCCAGCGCGACGTAGGTGAAGTCCGGATGCAGCGCTATCGC
>DATBLU010000172.1:0-4159 GCA_036555205.1 Candidatus Deferrimicrobiaceae bacterium | reverse complement strand
TGGCGTACCGTTCGCACCCTTCCTCGTGGGCCTTCTGCCAATGACCGGCCACGGCATCGAACAGCCGTTTGTCAGGCGTGAGGAGCGTATTGACCAGGAACGAAGGCGGCGCCATCGAAACGGCCTCGACGATGTCCTCGTGCACGGGATTGCCGGCGAGCATCCCGGGGCGCGCAAGCGGGTGCTTGCCGGGGCCGTCCGGGAGGAAGATGCGGAAGTGGGTGGCCTCCGCGGTCTTGCGTGCGGCGCAGCCCGGGACCAGCGCCTTCCTCCCTCCGCCGAATCCGGCGAAGTAATGGAAGGAGATAGTGCCGGTCAGGACGACCCGGTCCTTCTCCGTCAACGATCGGCACAGCATGACGGGCGTCCCGCGGGAAGTGGTCCCTAAGCGGACCGTCTCCCCGTCCGGGTCCGACTGCTCCACGTGTATTCCGGTAGATATCTCGGGGCCGACCGCCGTCCGGAGCTCCTCCACCGATAGCGCGCGGTGCGTCCCCCGGGCCACGTACAGGGTAACCCTGTCCCGGGGAATCCCTGCATCGTCCGTTTCCCGCAGCAGGGGGGTAAGGAGTTTTTCCGTGGCGCTGTAACGGGTAACGTCCGAGACCGCGATTGCTACGGATTCGCCCGGCTTGAGCATCTGGCGCAGGGGCAGGCAACCGATGGGCCGCGCGATCCGGCTACGGAGCAGCTCCTCGTCTGACGGAGGCAGCATGGGAGGCCGCGCGGAAAGTACGTCGATCCAATTGAAGGCCTCGCGCCGGAGCTCCATCGACGACCGGCCGTAGTTCAGAATCAGGGGGCGTTTCGAGTCTGGGGCCGAAGCGCTGCGCGCGGGGCTCATTTTCCCTCGTCTCCGGCGTAAGTATCGTCCTGACAGCATAGCATGCCGGCGCCGCGGTCCTTCCGTTTACCCGGGGGGCGCATCCCCTTTTGTTGCACGATAATGATATTCGTGCTATCAATGTGCAACCGTGTGTAGCATGAATATAAATTTCATTGCACGATAGATCCCGGATAGGGATCGATCGCCCGGAGGCGGCCCCGCATGCATATCCCGGACGGATACCTCGGACCCGCTACCTACGGGTCCTTGTGGGCCGCCATGGTGCCGGTCTGGGGCTACGCCTCCCGAAAGGTGAAGGAGACCGTGAAGACCTCGCATGTCCCCTACCTCGCGATGGGGTCCGTTTTCAGCCTGCTGGCCATGATGTTCATGTTTCCAATCCCCGGAGGGACAACGGGGCATATCAGCGGGGCATCGGTCGTGGCGATCCTGCTGGGGCCATGGGCGGCGGTTATCGCGGTTTCCGTCTCCCTCTTTATCCAGGGGCTGGTCTTCGGAGACGGAGGCATCACGGTCATCGCGGCGAACTGCTTCAACATCGCAGTCGTGGGAAGCCTGGCGGGCTGTGGGATCTACACGGGGATCGTCCGGGGGAGAGCGATCTTCAGGAAAACCCCGCCGGATTGCCCGGATGGATCTCCGACTCCGCCCCTGGCGTTGAGGTTGGCCGCCGGCGCGGTGGCCTCCTACCTGGCCATCAATCTAGGCGCGCTCCTCACCGCCGTCGAGCTCGGAATCCAGCCCCTCATTTATGTCGGTGCGCAGGGGGGAGCGGTGTATTTCCCCTTTCCGCTGAAGGTCACGCTTCCGGCCGTGATGCTGCCGCACCTGACCACGGTCGGCGCCCTCGAAGCGGCCGTGACGGTCCTTGTCTTGACCTTTTTCCACAAGACGGAGGGGAAAATGGGTGAGCACGCGAAGACGACCGTATCGGTATTCCTCTGCGCGGCGTCGCTACTGGCGGCGTCCGTCGTGTACGCCCACGACTACTGGATCGAGAAGAAAGGGCCCGACTACGCCGTAGTGTACGGCCACGGCGACCAGAGGATGGAGTACGACTCTGCTAACGTCAAGAAGGTGACCGTCTACGACGCGGCGGGAAAACCGATGGAGTTCCGGAAGGAGGTCCAAGGAAAGGTTCTGGCGATCCGGCCCGCCGGCCCCGCCTCGGTTATCGTTGTGGACCTCGACAGCGGGTATTGGTCGAAGACGATCTACGGATGGAAGAACCTGCCGAAGCGGAAGGCCTCCCGGGTCGTCGAGTCGGTGCGTTCGTACCATTACTCCAAGTCCGTGGTCGCCTGGGGCGCCGCCGCCGGCCGGCCCGTGGAGGGGATGAAACTCGACGTCGTCCCCCTTAAGAACCCGTTCGACCTCCGTGCGGGGGAATATCTCCCGGTGAAGGTCTTCCACGGGGGAAAGCCGCTTCCGGGGGCCGACGTCGAGGGGGACCACGAAAAGGTGGCCGCCACGGACAAGGACGGTCTGGCGAAGGTGCCCGTTAAGAAAGGAAGGCAACTCATCACCGTGGAGCGCAAGGAGCCCCTCTCCGGCGACCCGGACGCGGACAGCATATCCGTGACTACGACCCTGACGTTCGAGGTGTCGAAATGAGCCGGATCGCCGTCTCTCTCTTCGTGTCCGCGATGATCGTGTTCGCTGCCGGACCCCCGGCTCGCGCCCACTCGATCCATTACGAGGTGAAGCAGGGCGGGATGGCCGTCCGTGCCTATTACTCGGAAAAGGACCCAGCGGCGTACTCCCAGTACGAGCTGTTCGGCCCGGGGGACAAGGAGCCTCACCAGACGGGCCGGACCGACAGGAACGGCTATGTGGGCTTCTTTCCCGACCGTCCGGGCATCTGGAAGCTCCAGGTCTGGGGGGAATCGTCCCACGGCTTCCACGGCGTCGCCACGGAGATCAAAGTCGACAAGGCCCTGGGGCTGGAGGGGTTCAGCAAACCGCTGGTCGCCACCTACACGAAGGCCGTCACCGGGATCAGCATCGCCTTCGGGTTGTTCGGGCTGTACGCCCTCTGGAGCTCCCGCCGCGCCGCGTCCAAGGGCGCGGAAAAATAATCCGTCATTAGGAGGTCGTAATGAAGCGGATCGTGGCGTCGGTTCTTTTCGTTTCCCTGTTCGCGCCCCTTGGCGCCTGGGCGCACCACGGGGGCGTCTCGCTTGCGTTCGGCCCGGGGAGCCCCGTGGAGACAAGCTCCCCCTTGACCCTTCCCGAAGGGGGGTTCGTCCTGGGCGTCCGGGCGGAGCAGGTCCAATGGAAGAAGTTCTCCTTTGCGGAGCCGAACAACAAGTCGTCGTTCACCTTCATAAACGTGAACGCGAGCTACGGCTTCACGCCGGCGTTCATGGCCACGGTGATCGTCCCGCACTACATAAAACGGGCGGACGGGATCGGATCGAACGAGGGTATCGCGGACATGAAGCTTCAGTTCACCTACGGTTTCCACTATGACCCGGGGAAGGGGTTCTCGCGCAATACGGCTTCGGACACGGCCGTGACCCTCGAAGGGAGCAAACGGACCTGGTTCGCCGTTTCGGGCATGATGGGATTCCCCACCGGGGATTCCAACAAGAGACTGGGTGGAGAGGTGGATCCCGGGATGCAGCCCGGATTCGGCTCCCCGTCTTACACGTTCGGCCTCGCGGCGGCCCGTGCCTTGGGTCCCCTCACCCTGAACATGGATACGGGGGTCGACATCTTCACCGAGCGGCGGGGATTCCAGTTCGGCTCGGAGTGGCGCCTGAACCTCGCGGGCGTTTATGAGCTGTACGGGAAGCCGGAGAAGTTCCTCTCCAAGCTCGACGGGATCCTGGAGCTCAATTACCTTCAACTCGGCCGGGACAAGGAAGACGACGGGACCGGCAACCTCGTGGGAGCGTCCGGTACCGGAGGGAAGATCCTCTATTTGTCCCCGGGCGCGCGCTTCTCCTTCCCATCGTTGCAGAACGCCAATCTGGGGGTGCTGGTGAAGTTCCCGATCTGTAAGAACCTGAACGAACAGGATACGCAGCAGGGAGGCGAGGGCCTCGAAAAGTACCGCGCCATCGTTACGCTCTCGACCTACTTCTAGGGTCGGGGGGTATGATGGACCTTCCTGCCTTCCTCCGTGAGTCGATACCGGGTTCCCCTCCCACGAGGGCCTCGCGGAGAAGGGTGCGGATGCCTTTCCTTGAGAAGGGGCTCCATCGCTTCTCGCGAGTAGTCCAGACCGGGTACGCCCAATGGGAATCCTCGAGCCGGGACGGCCTGCTGCAGCGTGCCGACGCACGGGTCAAGATCCTGCTCATCGCG
>DATBLU010000324.1:0-9444 GCA_036555205.1 Candidatus Deferrimicrobiaceae bacterium | reverse complement strand
ACGCACCCCCCACCGGCGCTTCAGATCCTCGATGTCTACTTGGTATCCCTGGTTGTTGAACCAGCGGTACATCAACGCGAAGTCCTCGCCCACGGCGGCTTCGGCCTTATCCTCCGGGATCTGTTCGTACCGGATCTCCCGGTTCATGGCGCAGGAAAGCTGGGCGGCTATATCCTCCATCGCGAGCTCGTCGCCCGCCAGGTCGATCTCTTTCCCGATGAACTCTTTCGGCTGCAGGAACGATTCCGAGGCGAACTCGCCGATATCGGACAGGGCTATCATCTGGAGCGTCCTGTCGGGCCGTACCGGCGTGGCAAGCACCCCTTTCTCGATGGAGGGATGGAGCCACGGCGACGTGAAATTCTCCATGAACCAGACCGGGCGCAGAATAGTGCATGGCTGTCCCGTTTCCTTGATGCAGGACTCGACCTTGGCCTTGCTCTCGAAATGAGGGATACCCGTGCCCAGGTTCGCCGCGCACACGGAGGAATAAACGATGTGCGGCGCGCCGAACTTCCAGCAGGCCAGCACGATCGCCTTCCCTTGCTCGACTTCAGCCTTCGGTCCCTTCTCGAATGGGGTTCCCATGAGGAAAACACCGTCCACATCCCGCACGGCTTCCCTGATGCTGTCCCGGTCCTCGAAATCGCCGCGCACTACTTCGGCGCCTTTTTTTGCAAGTTCCACCGCTTTTTCCGGGGAACGTGTCATAACGCGGATTTTCTGTCCCTTGGCAAGTAGGCTCCGGGCGACCGATCCCCCCTGCTGCCCGGTGGCCCCGGTGACCAATATAGTCCTGCTCGCTGCCATGATACGGTACCTCCCTGGTTTCCCCGTTTGTAATTTAGATGCCGGGGTCCGTGCCCGGAATCGCTCCGCGTGCAAGTCGCGCCCCCGATGCTATAATCGGGGTTCGTTTTTCCCGGTATCCGGAATATCGGCGCAGGCAGGGCGATTTCCCAATGTTCAGGACGACTGTTTTCCTTTCGTTGATCCTCCTCTTGTCGCCGGTTTTTTGCCCCGGCGCCTGCGGCGCGGGAACGCTTGCCGTCGCGGCGGTCGGGGACATCATGATGGGCACGGCCTGGCCGGAGGAAGATCTCCCTCCGCTGGACGGCGACGGAATCTTCGACAACGTATCGCGGAGTCTCGACGGCGCGGACATCGTATTCGGGAACCTGGAAGGACCGCTCGTCGACTGGGGGGAGGGGATCAAGTGCAGGAAGAAGGCCGGCGCCGGCAAATCGTTGTGCTTCGAATTCCGGACGCCCACCAGATATGCGCGGCACCTGGAAGCCGCGGGCTTCAACGCAATGAACATCGCCAACAACCATTCGTTCGACTTCGGATTCGACGGAGTGGAGAGCACAATCTCCGTACTGGACGCGGCCGGGATACAGACAGTTGGGGGAGACAACGTCGCCTCGTTTTTCGTCCGGGGAACGACCGTTGCAGTCGTCGGGTTCTCCTATTCCCCGCCTTCACCGCATTCTTATCCGCTGCAGGACCTTCCGGCGGCGTCGGAAACAATCGCGGGATTGAAGGAATACTACGACCTGGTCCTGGTGTCCTTCCACGGGGGCGCCGAAGGGATTGACGCATTGCGTGTGCCGGATGAGGATGAATTCCTGGCGGGAACAAATCGCGGCAACGTCGTGCGCTTCGCAAAGACTGCGATCGACGCGGGGGCCGACCTGGTGATCGGACACGGACCGCACGTGCCCCGGGCGATTGAGGTTTACAAGGGAAAACTTATCGCTTACAGCCTGGGGAATTTTTTGACGTACGGCAGGTTCAATATCCAGGGGCCCAGCGGATTGAGCTATGTGCTGCGGGCCGAAATCGAACTGGAGACCGGGAATTTCGCGGGCGGGGAGATCGTTCCCGTGGAGCTCCGGAACCGCGGGATCCCCTTCATCGATCCGGAGAGGAAATCGGTCAGGCTGATCCGGGAGCTTTCGGCGGAACTGCGGACGCCGCCCGGCCTCGTCATACGGGAAGACGGAATCCTGACCCCGGCCGCGCCGCCCGAATGACCGGCGGCTAAATCTCGTCGGCCGGCTCGTCCAGAGGCAGCCGCCGCGCCCCCACGAACCGCTTTATGTAATAAGGAGCGTCCAGGCTGTCGATCGTTACCTTGCGGTCAGTCGACGAAGCGTGGATGAACTGGTTATCGCCGAGGTAGATCCCGACGTGAGAAGGGAACTTGGCGTACGTGCGGAAGAACACCAGGTCCCCGATCGAAAGCTCGTCCTTGCCGACCAGCTTTCCAAGGTTGAACTGCTCCCTCGCCGTCCTCGGCAGCACGATGTCCAGCAGGCCGAAGACCTTCTGCACGTACCCTGAGCAGTCGATCCCCAGCACCGAACTGCCGCCGAACCGATAGGGAATGTCGAGCATCGCATGAGCGATCCGTATCAGCTTGTCCTTGATGCCGCCGATCCCGTTTCCGCTCGGCGATGGCCCCGATAAATCCCTTAAGCCATTGACCACGGGAGTGTCCGTCAGTTCTTTAAGCTCGCGCGCAATACGGGATTCGCGGGCTGCGGCCGGCGGGGGCGCCGGCACGTCCGCCGCCGCCTTCGGCGCGGTTTCGGCATCCTCCGCAATCGGCGAAGCGGGCTTGAAAACGAGGATCCGCGCCCCTGCCCGCAGCTTCCTGGGCTTCCGTATGTGGTTGAGCTTCTTTATCTCCTTGACCGACATGCCGTGCATACCGGCGATGGCCGAGAGCGTATCGCCCTTCTCCACGGTGTACGACCGGGTTTCCCCGGGCGTCCTCTCGGCAGCCGCCGTCGACGGAAGAACCGCCGCGAGGAACGCGAACAGAATTATGGCGTACCTGATTTTCATCGCTTCTTCTTGTTGCTGGAATTAAACTTCACCGGCGTTGACGGACACCGCCTGTCTTTAGCAATTTCTTTTACCCGGGCGAAATTGTCAAGCCTTTCTCTTCCCTTTGAGCGCGCGCTCCATGTCTCTCCGGGCATCGCGTTCCGCGATGTCCTCCCGCTTGTCGTAGAGCTTTTTCCCCTTGGCCACGCCCACCTCGAGCTTCACGTGGGGCCCCTTGAAGTATAGCTTGAGCGGGACCAGCGTCAGCCCCCGTTCCCTGGTCTTCCCAAGGAGGTAATCGATCTCCTTCCTGCGGAGCAGGAGCTTGCGTCTGCGCAGCGGGTCGATTTCCCGGAGGTCGACGTGGGAATACGGCGAAATGTGCATGTTCTCGATGAACGCCTCGTCCTCCCGGACCGTCCCGTAGGCGTCCTGGATGTTGACGCGCCCCTCGCGGATCGACTTGACCTCGTAGCCGTGCAGGACGAGCCCGCATTCGAAGGTCTCGAGGATGTGATATTCGTGCCGGGCGCGCCGGTTCGTGCTTACGATCTTCTCGGCCGGCTCCTTCTTCTCCATCTCAGTCGCGCTCGTGGCGGTGCGCGCCGCCGACCGCCGTCAGCAGAAGGCTTTTCCCGTCTGTCCGTTCCACAAGGTTGCGTATTGCCGCATCTCCTTCCCCCGCGGGATTGACCGCCACGATGAAATCCGCCGCCCCTCCGGCGCGCAGCGATCCGCCCGGCAGGCGAAGCGCCGCCGCCCCGTATTCGGTGGCCGCCCGGAAAACGACCCGGCAGAGCTCGGCCTCCGTGAGCCTCCCTCGATAAAGTGAGCGCACGGCCCGCATCTCCTCCCAAACGTTGAGATCGGGCACCGAGCCAAGGCTGTCGGTACCGAGAGCGAACGGAATTCCCGTGTCGACGAAGTGCGTAACGTCGGGCGCGCCGTTCCCAAGCGCCGCGTTGCTGCGCGGACAAAGGACGAACCGCGCGCCGCCCCCCCGAAGAGCGCCTGCCTCCTCCCTGGACAGGTGGACATTATGCACCAGGAGAAGCCCGTCACGTAACAGCTCCGCCTGTTCGAGATACTCCCGAATGGGCATCCCGATCCCCCGGAACCAGGAGAAGTCCTTCCCGATGGCGGGATAGAAACGGGTCGCGACATCACCGCCGCCGCTGCGCAGATATTCCATCTCGGCGGGCGATTCCGCCAGGTGCAGGCAGGCGGGCAGCTCCCTTCGCGCCGCAAGGTTCCCCAGGCGGCCGAGCAACAACGGCCCCACGGAGTACAGGGTGTGCGGTGAGACGCCGGGGGCCACAAGCCCCCCGCTTTCCCGGGCGGATTCATCAAGCAGGGCGAGCACCGCTTCCACGCCGCCAAAAATATCTCCGGCGACTTCCGGCGAAAATCCGATGCCTTCCGCGAAGACCCGGGCCCTCAAGCCGCAGTTCCCGTACACCCCTGGATCGGGCCCGCAGATTTCGCCCAATGCCGTGGTACCTGAAGACAGCGCCTCCGCTGCCGCCGCATCGAAGTTTCGCCGGAACTCTTCCGGCGGCGCATTTCGCTTCCACGCGATGACCCCGAGGAGCCATTCGACGAACCGGGAAGGACCGGACGGCGCATCGCTTCCCGGGATCTTCAGCCGGGGAATCTGGAGGTGTGTGTGCGCGTTGACCAGCCCGGGCAGGAGCGCCGAGCCGGGGAACTCCAGCCGGCGGGTTCCCGCCGGGAGGGCCCGCTCAACTTCGCGCGGCGTGCCCGCCGCCGCGATCTTCCCGTCGACAACCGCAATCGCGCCGGGAGAGAGGACCTTGTCCGCTCCCAAAAAAATGCGCGAGGCGATATAGACCGCCCCGCGCCCCTTGTCGGCGTTTTTCTTCATAAAAAGAGGGACGTTCTTAAACTTTTTAATGGGACGGACGATGGCATTAAAAAGTTTAAGAACGTCCCTGTACTTAAGTTAGCGGGTGGCCGCGACCCTGGGGCGCTGGCTCTCCGACTCGACCTTATTCTTCACGCCGGTGATCCTGTTCCTGCCGTCGACGTAGACAAGCGTCGGCTGGTAATCCGCCATCTCCTTCTCGTCGTATGCGGAGAATGCGGCGATGATCACCAGGTCGCCCTTGCTCACCTGCCTCGCGGCCGCGCCGTTGAGGCAGATGACGCCGGAATCCCTCTCCCCGTTTATCGCGTAGGTTGAGAACCGGTTCCCGTTGTCGACGTTCCAGATGTGTACCTGCTCGTACTCGACGAGCCCCGCCGCGTCCATCAGAGTCTTGTCGATCGTCACGCTCCCCTCGTAGTGAAGAACGGCGTCGGTCACCGTCGCGCGGTGAATCTTGCATTTGAGCATCGTGCGCATCATGTTGAGGACCCCCCCAGGGTGATATTGTCGATCAAGCGGGCCGGACCCACCCGGGCCGCCACGAGAATGACCATCCGTTCCGACGGCGACCGCACCGGGGACAGGGTCTCCGGATTCCGGGCCTCCGTGTACTCCAGCTTCGCGCGGGGCTCCGAGAGTATCTTCGCCCTCGCGACGTCGACAAGCTTTTCCGGCTCCCTCACGCCGGCTGCGAACAGGTCCGCGGCCGCGCGGAGCCCCTTGCTGAGGCAAAGGGCGGCGATCCGGTCCTCCCCCGCCAGGTACTTGTTGCGGGAGCTCATCGCCAGTCCGTCCGCCTCGCGGACGATGGGCGCCCCGACGATTTCCACGCCCATGCCAAGGTCGCGGACCATGCGCTTTATGACGGCAAGCTGCTGGAAATCCTTCTCGCCGAACACCGCGACGTGCGGGAGGGCGGCAAGGAGCAGCTTGGCTACGACGGTCGCCACGCCGCGGAAATGCCCCGGGCGCATGGCGCCGCACAACCCTTGCGATACGCCGGACACCTCGACGTAGGTCTGGTATCCGTCCGGGTACACGTCCTTGACCCCGGGCAGAAAGACCGCGTCGACTCCCTCTCCCGAAAGCATCTCCAGGTCTCGAGCCTCGTCCCTGGGATACTTCTCGAAATCCTCTCCGGGGCCGAACTGCGCGGGATTGACGAAGATCGACGCGGCGACGGCGTCGCATCCGAGCTCCTTCGCTATCCGCACAAGGCTTAAATGCCCCTCGTGGAGGTATCCCATGGTCGGGACGAACCCGATCCGCCTGCCCGCTGAGCGCTGCGCCTCGGACCATGCCCGCATGGCTTCCGGAAGGAGTATTTTTTCCATCAGAACGAATGCTCCTTGCCGGGGAACTTCCCTTCCCGCACCTCGTCCGCGTAAGCCCGGACGGCGTCCTGCACCGGTTTTTTGAGTTCCCCGAACCGTTTCACGAACTTCGGGCGGAACTCGTCGAACAGGCCCAGCAGGTCCTGCATGACCAGCACCTGCCCGTCGCACCGGGGTCCGGCGCCGATGCCTATCGTGGGAATTTCCAGCTTCCCGGTGATCTCCGCCGCAAGGTCGGACGGCATGCCTTCCAGGACCACGGCGAATGCCCCGGCCTCCTGCACCGCCATCGCATCGTCGAGCAGCCGCTCCCTCTGGGAGTCCGTCTTCCCCTGCAGCCGGTAACCCCCCATCCGGTGGATCGACTGGGGGGTGAGACCCACGTGCCCCATCACCGGGATGTCGCACGCGGAGATCGCCCGTATCGTCGCCTCTACGTTTCGCCCGCCTTCGAGCTTGACGCCGTCCGCCCCCGCCTGGAGAAGCCTACCCGCGTTCCTGATCGCGTCCTGCGCTCCTGCCTGGAACGAGAGGAACGGCATGTCGGCCACAAGGTAAGCCCGCTTCCGGCCCCTGGCCGCGGCGCCCGTGTGCCGCTCCATGTCCTCCATCGTCACCCCGAGGGTGTTGGGCAGCCCCAGCACCACCTGCCCCAGGGAATCCCCCACCAGGATTATGTCCACCCCGACTTCGTCGAAGATCTTCGCGAAGAGCACGTCGTAAGCGGTGATCATGACGATCCTGCGCTTCTCCGCCTTCATCCGGACGATGTCGAGAACGGTGATCTTCTTCAAATCCCCCTCGCGCGAACCGGTCCTGTCCCGGCTTTCCCTTTTCGCCCGCCTTTAAAACAAAACGGCCTTCCGGAACCGTTCCGGAAGGCCGCAAGATAACCTGCGTGGCCCACGGGGGCGTTCGAATGCGCTTCCCTCCCCCGCGTTTCCCGACGATCCCGTCTCGGTCCGGCGTTACCTGGATCCCAGCGGTATGTAGTGGTGCGTCCCGCGTTTCACACTCTTGACTTCTCTTACGAGATGTTCAAGGTCGCGGGGGCTTTCCACGAAATCGATCTCGCTCGTGTTCACGACCAGGAGCGGAGTCTCGTTATAGTGGAAAAAGTACTCGTTATAAGCATCGCTGAGCGTTTTCAGGTAGTCAAGCGAAATGTTCCTTTCGTATTCCACCCCGCGCTTGCGGACCCTGTTCAACAGCACCTCGGGCCGGGCCTGGAGATAGATCACCAGGTCGGGGCGGGGAACCGTCGGGACGAGCAGCCTGTAGATCGAATCGTACAGGGCGATCTCGTCGTCCTCCAGGTTTATGAGGGCGAAAATCTTGTCCTTGGCCAGGACGTAATCCGAAACCACGCCCTTTTCGAAGAGGTTCCCCTGGGCGAGCTCCCTCTGCTGGCGATAGCGCGACAGCAGGAAGAAAAGCTGCGTCTGGAACGCGAATTTCCTCTGGTTTTCGTAGAACCGCTCCAGGAACGGGTTGTGGCCTACATCCTCCTGGACCAATTTCCAGCCGAACTTGTTCGCAAGGATCTTGGCCAGGGATGTCTTCCCTACCCCGATCGCTCCTTCGATCGCAATGTAGCGGGGGTTTATCCGGTCGCCCATGTCCGCTCAATTGTATTCAGCGGCGGAAGGTATTGTCCACTACAATCGCGCCTGAGCCATGCGGGCCAGCCGAAAGTAAAGTTCGGGAGAGACTGTTTCGGCCCGGGCGGCGGGATCGATTCCCGCTGCGGCAAGAAGCTCGCACCATTCGACGGCTGCGCCGGGCAGGAAGGGCACCGGTGCGTTTCGCAGCGTTTTTCTCCTCTGCGCGAACGCCGCACGCACGACATGCTGGAGGCTCCGGAAGAGCGCGTCCGGGACGCCGGGCCGGAACCGGACCGAGACAACCGCCGAGTCGACGTCCGGAGAGGGAGTAAAACAGGTGCGCCGGACCGTGAACTCCTCCCGGATATCCGACAGCACCGCCAGGTATACCGAGAGGATCCCGTACTTCTTCCCGCCGGGCGGTGCGCACAGCCTCTCGACAACCTCTTTCTGCAGCATGAGGACCGCGCGGGGAAAGGTCCGCCGCAAGTCCATGAGCCGCAGCAGGATCGGCGAGGAAACCGCATACGGCAGGTTCCCTATCACTGTCCCGCCCCCGGGGAAACGATTCGCCCATTCGTCGTCCGGGATATCCAGGAAATCCGCCTCGACGATTTCAACCGGGGATCCCTCGTACCTGCCGCGAAGGTAAGCCGCAAGCCCCCGGTCCACCTCCACGGCCACGGTGACGCACCCGGATTCGGCCAGGAGGTCGGTTAAAGCCCCGAGCCCGGGGCCGATCTCGAGGAACGGCGGGCCCATGGGCATGGCAAGGGAGACTATCTTGCCGGCTATATTGCGGTCGTGCAGGAAGGTCTGCCCGAGCCTCTTCCTCGGCGACAGGCCGAGCTCCGCGAGCAGCCTGGAGGGATGCTCAGCGGGAAAAGCGCGACGCCGCATACGCGTTCAGGTCCGGTCCGGAACTGCGCCCGGCCGACAGTTTCCGCTCCCCGAGAAAGGCCACCATCGCCGCGTTGTCGGTGCACAGTGCGAGGGGGGGCAGGTGGACCTCCGCTCCCGCTGCCTTTCCGTCCTCCTCGATGCGCTCCCTCAGGCGTGAATTGGCCGCCACCCCGCCGGCGAGCACTATGCGGGCGATCCCTTCCCGCCTGGCCGCCGCGACCGCCTTCCCCGCCAGCACCTCCACGATCGCCTCCTGGAACGAAGCGGCTATGTCCTCGACGCGGGCGGCCCGCGCCTCGGCCGACGCAAGAAAGTTCCGAAGGGAGGTTTTCAGCCCCGAAAAGGAAAAGTCCGCCGAATCGGGCGACAGCCACGCCCGCGGGAATGAAAACCGGGCCCGGTCTCCCTGCCGCGCGAGCCGGTCGATCGCGGCCCCGCCGGGATACCCCAGCCCGAGCTGTTTCGCCGCCTTGTCGAACGCCTCGCCGGCGGCGTCGTCCCGGGTCCCTCCCAGAAACGTCACCGCGTCCACGCCGTCGACCCGGAAAAGGGAGGTGTGCCCGCCGGAGACCAGGAGAGCAACGTATGGGAAACCGGCGCCGCGCTCCAGGAAGATGGCGAAGAGATGCGCCTCGAGGTGGTCGACGCCCAGGACGGGCTTTTCCCATGCAAAAGCAAGCGACTTGGCGAAACACAACCCGACGAGGAGCGAGCCGATGAGGCCGGGCCCCGCAGTAACGGCGACGCCGTCAATGTCGTCCTTGCCGGAGGACGCTTCCGCGAGCGCCTGCTCGACGACGGGGACTATCGACCTGATGTGCTCGCGGGAGGCGAGCTCCGGCACCACGCCGCCGTACGCCTCGTGGACGGAGACCTGCGA
>DATBLU010000295.1:0-22841 GCA_036555205.1 Candidatus Deferrimicrobiaceae bacterium | reverse complement strand
TCGAACACCTCCGCGCAGTCGCCCGCCGCGAATATGTTGGAGACGTTGGTCCGCAGGTACTCGTCCACCAGGATCCCGGTCCCCACCTTTACGCCGCTGCCCTCGAGGAATCCGACCGAGGGGAGACGCTCCGTCGCGGCGACGATCGTCTGGCAGCGGATCTCCTCGCCGCCGGTCGTGTAGACGACGAACGTCTTCCCGTCCAGGTCCATCACGTCGGCTATGTCGGTCCCTTCCTTTATCTGCACGCCCTTTTTTCGCAGCTGGTCCGTTATCTTCGCCTCGACTTCCCCGGAAATCGGGTTGCCGAACCTGGGCAGCCCGGGATTGATCCAGACAACCTGCTGTCCCAGCTTGCGTAGCGCCCTGGCCGCTTCGATCCCGAGGTACCCGGGCCCGTATACCACGGTGACGTCGGTGCGCATCGCGCGCGCCCGGATGCGCAGCGCGTCACCGAATGAGTTCAGCATCAGGAACGAGCCGACGTTCCCCATCAAGGCGAGCGGCAGGATCGGCCGCCCCCCGGTGGCGATCAGGAGGAAGTTGTACGTCTCCTCCGTCCCGTCGGAAAAGGCGACCCTGTTCCTGGCGGCGTCCACCCGCTTCGCGCGCTTGCCCTGGCGGACCTCTATCTTCTCGGCGGCGAGATTTTTCCCCTGCGGGTCGGCGATCGCCGTGGGCTCCATCTCCCCGGAGATGAGGTCGGGAAGACAGGGCCGGAGATACGGCGCGACGAACTCCTCGGTGGCGAGGACGACGTCCGCGTCCTTCTCCATGTTCCGGACCGACTTGGCTGCGGCGATCCCGGCGGGACCGCTTCCGAGAATCAGGTAGCGCATTGAAAAACCTCCGCGTTGCGAATTTCGATTCGGGAACCTACATATTAATGCGAGCAAGCGCCCGATGAAAATCTAAATTCTCGTCATGCAACCTGTCCCCGGGGGCGGACGATATCGCCAATGTACGGATTCGGCTTATTTCCGTCCCTTCATGACGATCCTCTTCCCCTCGGCGGACCAAAGAAAGACCGCAGGAGAAAGGGCGCCTTTTCGCGGGAGCTCCAGCGCAACGACCTCCCCCTTTTTCAGTGACATAGGTTCCCGAAGCGAGAGGAGCGAGGACGCCAGGTCGCCCAGGTCCGGTTCGTGGCCCACCAGCGCGACTCCCTTGGCCCCCGCGCATTTAGAGAGGATGGACTTGAGCCCCGCCCGTCCGAATCCCGGAGCAAGCTTGTCCGTAACGATAAGCGGCCCCCGGAACCCGATTTCCTCGGCTAGAATTTCCGCCGTCTGCACGGCGCGGATCAAGGGGCTCGAGCAGATGCAGTCGGGGAGCGCGCCTTTTTTCATCAGCTGCTTTGCGGTTTTTCGGAAATTAACCCTTCCCTTCGGGGTGAGGTATCGATGCGCATCCGGGACCTCCCCCGTCCTCTCGATCGCCTCGGCATGCCGGATGAAGTATATGTTCATGTCCCCGGATTCCGTGATGCGGGGCGTCCGGGCGACCGGATCTCCGGGCCGAAGACTTTCCGCGCGAGGGCTTCCTTCGATTTGATGAGCGGAGCCAGACTTGCAAATTCCTCCCGGCGGATCTTGCGGATTCGCGGTTCGAGGCAGGATTCCTTCCCGAATTCGAGCACGCGGGTGCGGAAATGCGACGCTTCCGCCATGATGACGTCAAGGTCGTGGATATCGCCGAGAAGGACTTGGAACGAATGGAGACGCTTAAGGGTTTCCGCCGTGACGGATGGGAAAAGGGGCGCCAGCACTTCGACCGAATAGCGGTAACGCTTGAAGGCCAGCCGCATCCGGTGAAGCGCTTCGACGTTCTCCTCGTTCCTGGCCTTCACCGCCAGGGACTCGACCCGCCGCTCGTGCCTGGCCAGAATCCCGAGCGCCTTGGCCCGGAGCGCCGTCTTGGGGAGGGGAGACGGGCGAAATCCATAGACCGGCGCGGAGAGCCTCTTCCGGTCGGCCCCTCGCAGAAGCTTCCGGACCTTTCCTTCCCATGCGATCGATTCTCCGAGCACCGATAGGCAATAAAGGTACGTGGGTTCGTCTCCCACGGGGACGACATTCTTCAGCCGTTCGATCTTGACCTGGGCATCCCGCAGCCTGCCGAGCGGCGACATGAAATCCTTTAGCCGGTCTACGGCTCCGCGGGATACGCGTTTCCCCCCCGCAAGATCTCCGGCGACGGAAAGGTAGGAGAGAAGCCTGCGTATGGAGACCCGAAGGTCGTGGATCTCTTTTTCCCCGGGATGGCGCGATGCGCGCTCGAGGCACGCCCGGAACCTGTCGGCTCTCTTCCGGCCCGCATGCGATAGGAACGAGGGCTTCGTTTTCAAGAAAGGTCCTACGTTTCCAGGGCCTTTTGAAGCGCCTCGATCGTCCGTTCGATGCGGGCAAGGTCCTTCCGGCGCCCCTTCTGGGGCTTGACGGCCAAGTCCCTGATTCCTGCGAGGAGCTCGGCGACCGTTGCCGCGGAGAGCTTTCCCTCTTCCACCGTCTTGATCAGCGCGGCTGACTTTCCTTCGACGTTTGCCACGTAGCGCTCCGCGATCTCGATAAACAGGGCCCGCAGGCGGCGCAGCTCGAGGACCAGGATCTCCCGGGACCTCTTGTGGGTGGGCGGACGTGTAAGGGCGGCCGCTATCTTCCTCGCGGGGGCGGCCGAAGACGGGGAGGCGTCTGTATTTTTCGGGCCGGAGGAGGGCGCCTTCGCGCTTCTGGAGATGTTCATGACATTCTCCTATAACGAAGAGATGACGGCTTCGATCCGCGTCTGGAGGTCGCGGGTGACCGCGCGCGGGGTCCGCATGCCGTTGACGGTGACGAATCCGTACAACGCCTGCAGCTTCGCGAACTCCCGGTGTACTTCCGTCTGGTACCGGATGAATGAATCGTACCAGGATCGGCTGAAACCTATGTCCATTCCCGATTCCCAATAGTCCAGCTCCCGCCCGCGATAGATGTAACGCTCCAGCAGCCTCTGCGGCGTCACCCGGAGGTACATGACGATGTCGGGGACGAGGGCGATGCTGTAGACGGAGCGGAGCCATTCGAATTCGGCTCCCCGGACGATGTCCCGGGCCATGAGCGTGTAAATGTAGCGGTCCGCCAGGACGATGAACCCGGCGCGGAGCGCGGGGATTATCCGGTTCTCGAGCTGGTCGGCGAAGTCCGTCGCGTAGAAAAGCGATAGTGTGCGGGGACTCAGAATGTTTCCCTGCTTGGCCTGGGCGAGCTCCGCCCCGATAAGAGTCGAGCGCTTCAGTCCGACCTGTTCCACGGCATACCCGCGGCCCTCGAGCCAGTTCGTGAGGGCGGCGATCTGCGTGCTCCGCCCGGAGCCGTCCGGACCCTCTATGACGACGAGCTTGCCCTTGAGCGTGCCGGGATCGACGCCGGGCAGCCCTTCCCCGTAGAATTTTTTCACGGCGTTCCCCGGAAGATGCCCTTGTAATCGGCCATGTCGATCCGCGCACGGATGATCCGCCTGACTTCCTCCTGTATAACCTCGACGGGACGGTTCGAATCGATCATGGTGAAACGATACTTCCTCGAAAGCCTTTCGTAGGCCTTGTGGATGCTCCCCTGGAAAATCCTGAAGCTCTCGAAGATGTCCTGCGAAAGGTTGAGGTCCATCCCGGCCTCGTGGTACTTGAGCTCGGGCCGGCCCGCCAGGATCCTGCCGAGGGCGACGGCCAGGGGAAGCCGGAAATAGAAGGTGATGTCGGGCTGGACCGCGAAGCTGTAAAGGCTCTCGATCCACCGCTCGGGGCATCCGCGCACGCTGTCCCGCGCGAAGGCGGTGAACTTGTACCGGTCCGCAAGAACGATGAACCCGGCCTTCAGCATCGGCAGGATGTTGCGCTCGTAGCGGTCCGCGAAATCGGTGCAGTGGATAAGGGAAAAGGTCGTGGGCGTGAGGAGGTTCCTCTTCTTCCCCTTCCGGGTAGCATCCCTCACGATCGTCGAGGAGTTCCACTCGGTGTAAAAGACCTTGTATCCCTCCAGCTCGAGCCAGCGCTTGATGAGGTAAACCTGGGTCGATTTCCCGGATCCGTCGAGCCCCTCGACGGCGATCAGCTTTCCCGGGATATCCCTGGATGGGGGGGTCGCCGGCATGGCTTCAATTCTCCGGTTGGATGAGGAGCCGTACGTCGACCCCGAAGCATTCGCGGAACATCACAGCGTTCTTCTCCAGGCTCAATCCTTCGAGCCGGCCGCTTGTCCGGCTCCGCGCCTGTATTGTGAGGCGGCCGTTCTCGACCTGGCACGCGATCCCCCGTATCGCTCCCGAATGCTCCTTGTCCAGCGCGTCGGCGATCCGCAGGATGGAGGCAAGGCTCCGGATCGCGGCCCGGTCCTTCTTCGGCAGCGCCGTGAACTCCTCGTGGTCCGCGGCGGGAGGCGATTTCCGGTGGTACCGGGCGACGCAGGCGACGAGCAGCCGATCCTCGGGGGAAAACCCGACGATCTCGGAGTTGGCGATTATGTAGAAACTGTGCTTGTGGTGCTTCTGGATGCTTATGAAGTAGCCGATGTCGTGGAGGAGCGAGGCGGCCTCGAGGCAGAGCCGGTGGCGCGCCGCCAGCCCGTGCAGCGACGCTGTCTGGTCGAACAGCTGGCCGGCCAGCTCGGCCACCTTCGCCGCGTGGCCGAGGTCGACCTGGAACCGCTTCGCGAGCTGCCGGCACGAGACGAGGACCTGGTCGCGTATGTTGCGTCCGTGTTCGGCCTCCCTGTCCCGCGCCATCGTGTCGAGGACCAGCCCGTCCTTCAGGCTCACGCCAGGGACGAGGATCTCGTTGCTGCCGTGGAGTTCGGCGATCTTGTGATACACGTAGCACGCCGGCAGAATGACGTCGGCCCGGTCCTCCCGGAGTCCGTACCGCTCCATGCGGGCCTTCACGGTCATCCCCGAGATCTCTTCCATGAACTTGCGCAGGTTCGTCGGCTTGACGCGGACCGTGCCGGGATATTCGGGATGGGGCTCCGCCCGGATCTCCGGAACCTGGGCGATGGTCTCGATGTTCCCACCGGTCGCGATGAACAGAGGGGCCTTGCGGCCGCCGCCGCGCCGGTCGAGCTTCCGGCTGATTAGCTCCATGTACTCCTTGAGGAGGGTCCCGGTCTGTACAAGGTCCTCGCCGGCCGAGGAGAGGACGTCGAGAAGGCGGACCGCGCCGAAGTTGTGGGAATCCGTCATCGTGATTCTGCCGTTCTCCACGAGGGTGATCTCGACGGATCCACCGCCCAGGTCCACGATAAGGGCGCTTTTTCCTTCGAGAGGTATCCTTGTCCCGACGGCCAGGGAGATGAGCCGGGCTTCCTCCTCGCCGGTGACGACCTCCACGCGGATCCCGGATGCCTTCTCCAGCCGGTCGAGGACGACGTCGGCGTTCCCCGCCTCGCGGGTCGCGCAGGTGGCGACGGCGCGTACGGTCTGGACGTTGTGCTGCTTCAGGATCTGCCGGAATCTCCGGAACGCCTGCTCGGCCCTCCGGATGTTTTCCTCACGGATGTTTCCGGAGAGGAAGACGTCCCCCCCCAATCGGATCGGCTCCCGGAGGTTCTCCAGGACGCGGTAAGCGGAATCACCCGTCTTTTCGACTATATAGAAGCGGATCGCATTGGATCCCATGTCGATGGCGCCGATTTTCGGCATGCCGTCCGCCCCTCCGTCCGGTGGAAAACCGCTAGGTCCGATGCGCGATGCCCGGCGCCGGTTCCGTCATGCCAGCGGTCCCTGGTGACGTACGTCCTTCCCCTTGACCATGAAGATCACGTCCTCGCAGATGTTGGTCGCGTGGTCGGCAATCCGCTCCAGGTGCCGGGAAACCAGGATCAGGTCCAACGCGCGGGGGATGGTGGTCGGATCGGCCATCATGTACGTCAGGAGCTCCCGGAAGACCTGGTCCTTGAGCTGGTCCACGAGGTCGTCCTTCTTGATTGCGTCATAAGCAAGTTGGTCGTTCCCGTTCACGAATGCGTCGAGGGCGTCCCGCAGCATTTCCTTGGCGATGTCGGCCATCCGCGGGATGTCGATAAGCGGCTTGACCGGGGGGACCGTAAGGAGGAACTCCGCCCGCTCGGTGACGTTGATCGCCTGGTCGCCGATCCGCTCCATGTCCGTGTTTATCTTCATGGCTGCGGCGATGAACCGGAGGTCCGCGGCGGTGGGCTGCCGCAGCGCTATCATCTCCAGGCAGATCTCGTCGATGTCGATGTGCAGCTGGTTGACCTGGATCTCCATAGCCTTGACTTCGGCGAGCATCTCGATTTTCCGCTCGACAAGCGCCTGTATGGCCCTGTGAGTCATCTGCTCGATGAGCCCGCCCATCCGGAGGACCGTCTCCCGCAGGTTCCCCAGCTCTTCCCGGTAATGTTTCTTCATTTCCGCTCCTTGGCCTTGACGTTATCCGAACCTGCCGGTTATGTACTCCTCGGTCCGCTTGTCCGATGGATTTGTGAATATTTTGGCTGCCTTGTCCATCTCTATCAAGTCGCCCATGAGGAAAAACGCGACGTAATCGGAGATCCTTCCGGCCTGCTGCATGTTGTGGGTGACGACCACGATCGTGTACTTGTCGCTCAGGTCCTCGATCAGCTCCTCGATCTTGGCGGTCGAAACCGGGTCCAGCGCGGAGCAGGGCTCGTCCATCAGCAGGACTTCCGGTTCGACGGCCAGCGCGCGCGCGATGCAGAGCCGCTGCTGCTGCCCGCCGGAGAGGCTCGATCCCGGCCGATCCAGGTGGTCCTTCAGTTCCTCCCAGAGCGCTGCCATCTTCAGCGACTTCTCCACTGCGTCCGCGATCTCGGAGCGCGACCGTTTCCTGCCATTGAATTTCAACCCCACCGCGACGTTTTCATACGCGGTCATCCTGGGGAACGGATTGGGCTGCTGGAAGACCATGCCGACTTTCCGCCGCAGGAGAACCGGGTCGATCTTATCCGAGTATATGTTCCGCCCGTCGAAGATGACGTCACCGGAGACCCGGAAGCCGGGGGTCAGGTCGTGCATCCTGTTCAGACAGCGGATAAAGGTGCTCTTCCCGCATCCCGATGGGCCCATCACCGAGGTGACGGAGTTCCTGCGGATGTCCATCGCGATGTTTTTCAGCACCTGGTGGTCCCCGAACCATGCGCAGAGGTCTTTCACTTTCAATGCGTTCTCCATCGCCGATCCTTCCCTCCTATTTTCGCACCCTGGTGAAGTAACGCGCCCCGGCGCTGATGATCAGGACCATGCAGATCAGGACGACCGCGCCCGCCCAGGCCTTGTCGTGCCAGTCGTCGTACGGGGAGATCGCGTAATTGAACACCTGGAGCGGGACCGCGGCGATCGGCTGGTCCAGTCCCGCCTGCCAGAACTGGTTTCCAAGGGCGGTGAACAGAAGGGGAGCGGTTTCCCCGACGATCCGCGCCATCGCCAGCAGGATGCCGGTCACGATGCCCGCCGTGGCGGTCCGGACCGTTATGAAGAGCGTCGTCTTCCACCGCTCGATCCCGAGAGCCAGCGCCGCCTCCCGCACCGACTGCGGGACCGTCCGCAGCATCTCCTCCGTCGTCCGCACCACGATGGGAATGAAGATCATGGCCAACGCCGCGGCGCCCGCCCAGGCGGAGAACCGCTTCATGGGGAGAACCCACAGAACGTATCCGAAGATCCCCATGATTATCGATGGAACGCCGGCGAGCGTGTCTACCGCAAAACGCACTGTAGCGGCGAATTTGCCCCGGCCGTACTCCGCGAGGTATATGCCGCTCATGACCGCAAGGGGGATTCCACCCGCCATGGCGAGTCCCGCGATCGTAAGCGTTCCCAGGATGCCGTTCGCGATCCCTCCTCCCGGCTCGCCGACCGGATGGGGGAGGTCGGTCAGAAGCGTCAATTTAAGCTCCCTAGCCCCCTTCCAGAGGAGGTCGAAGAAGATGAGAAAGAGGGGCAGGATGACGATCAGGGCGGAAAGTGCGAACAGGACCCTGGTGGCCTTGTCGGCGGCCCGGCGGCGATATGCGATCGTGTCCATCTCTTCAAATCCCCCGGCCGGCGCGGGACACCATTGTCTTCAGGATCCATTTCGCCGCGAGGTTCACGACGAACGTCAGGAGGAACAGCGCAAGGCCGATCTCCACCAGCGCCGACAGGTACAGCTCGCCCGTCGCCTCGGTGAACTCGTTTGCTATCACGGCTGCCATGGAGTAACCGGGCTGGAATATGGACAGGATGATGTCGGGCCGGTTCCCGATCACCATTGTGACCGCCATCGTTTCCCCCAGCGCCCTCCCCAGTCCGAGGATCGTCGCCCCGAATATTCCAGGGATGCAATGCTGGCCGATAACGATCCGTATCATCTCCCAATGGGTCCCACCCAGGGAGAGGACGGCCTCCTTCTGGAGGCGGGGGATCGTGGCGAGGACCTCCCGGCTGACGGAAAGTATGAAGGGGATGATCATGATCGACAGAAGCACACCCGCCGCCAGCATGCTTGGCCCGTACACCGGGCCCTTGAACAGGGGGAGCCAGCCCAGGTATTGCGCGGCAGGCTTCATGAGGAGGTCCCGCAGCACCGGGACCAGGACGAAGATCCCCCACAGCCCGTAAATAACGCTCGGTATGGCCGCCAGAAGCTCCGAGAGGAACGCCACGGGAGTCTTCATCCATTCCGGCGCGAATTCGTTGATGAAGATCGCGGACCCCACGGCCAGCGGGACCGCGATCAGAAGAGCGATGAAGGAGGATACGATCGTACCGTAGATGAACGTGAGCGCCCCGAAATCCTCCGACACAGGGTCCCACGTTTTCGTCACGAGGAACGATGCGCCGAATTTCCTGATCGCGGGGAGCGATTCCCGCACCAGGATCGCGAACAGCAGAACGGCCAGGAACAGGACGCCGAACGCGAACAGGGCGGTAGTTTTCTCGAACAGGATGTCTTTCGGGTTGTCCCAGGCCTTGCGGGTCATGCGGGAAAACCATCCTTATCCTGCCGCGGGGATCGGAGATGGAAAAGGGGGGATATTCCCCCCCTTCCCCGGCCTTCCGCGAAAGAGCCCGCGTCTTTAATAGAGGCTCTTCCCCTTGTAGTTGATCTTTCGAATCGTCTTGTCCACCATTTCCACGACCGGCTTCGGAATCGGGGCGTAGAGAAGAGGCGCGTTCATCTTCTGGCCGTCGCGGATCGCCCATTTAAGGAAGGACACGATCGCCCTTCCCTTCGCCTCGTCCCGCTGGTCCTTGTAGACCAGGAGCCAGGTCAGCCCGCAGATCCCGTAAGAATCCTTCCCTGGCGCGTCGACCAGCGTCAACCTGAAATCCGCGGGCATGGTCTTCGCCGCTCCGGCCGCTGCGGCGGAGGTCGATTCGAGCGAGGGAAGCACGAAATTCCCCTCCTTGTTCCGCAGGGCCGCAGCGGTCATCTTGTTTTGCATTGCGTAGGCCAGCTCGACGTATCCGATTGCGCCGGGGGTCTGTTTGACCACCCCCGCCACGCCCTCGTTGCCTTTTCCGCCGAGCCCGACAGGCCAGTTTACCGATTTGCCCCTTCCGATTTTGGCTCTCCAATCCGTGCTGACCGCGGACAGGTAATTGGTGAAGATGTCCGTCGTCCCCGAGCCGTCAGACCGGTGGGCCACCACGATGTCGGCGGCGGGAAGCCTGATGCCGGGATTAAGCCCCGCTAACCGCGGATCGTTCCACTTGGTGATTTTCCCGAAATAGATGTCGACGAGTACATCCGGGGAAAGCTTGAGGCCGCTCCCCACATTCTGCAGGTTGTAGACTACAGCCACGGCGCCGATCGCCGTAGGTATGTGGAATATGGGGCCGGGGAGTTTGGCCAGCTCGTCCTCGTTCATCGGGGCGTCGCTTGCGCCGAAGTCGACGGTTCCCGCGGTGACCTGCTTTACTCCTCCGCCCGAGCCGATCGACTGGTAGTTGAACTTAAGGCCGGGGTGGGAGTTGGAATACTCGTAGAACCACTTGGAATACAGCGGATAGGGGAATGTCGCCCCTGCCCCGGTTATAGTAAGCGGGTTTGCCGCCGCTGACGGTTGCGCCCATGCAAGGGCCAGCACGGCCAGGACGATTTCAAGAAATCTTCCCATCCCTTTTTTCATCATTCCGTTCCTCCTTTTCATTTGGCTGCATATATTGGAGGAATCCTACGGAATGTATATCAAGGCGCGGTGAGGGCGGCGTTAAGTTCGTGTTAAGAAAAAATGCTTTGTATTTATGCGGGAATACGTATCATGAACCGGGTGCCGACCCCCAGGCGGCTTTCCGCGCGGATCGTTCCCCGGTGCGACTCGACGATGTGCCTCGCGATGGATAGTCCGAGGCCGGTCCCTCCGAGGTCGCGGGACCTCCCCTGGTCCACCCGGTAGAACCGCTCGAAGATCCTGGGGAGGTGTTCGGGCGGGATTCCCGGACCGTCGTCGGCGACCTCTATCATGCAGGCCCCTTCGAGATTCCGTCCGGAAAGCATGATCCGCCCGCCTTCCCTCCCGTACTTGACGGCGTTGTCCAGCAGGTTCGAAACGGCAAGTGTCAGCTTGCGGACATCGGCCCTTAAAGCGGCGTCTTCACCATGAACCGCCAGGGTTTTTCCCGCCTGCTCGGCCGCCGGCCTGTGAAGGGCGGCGACGCGATCGAGAAAGGCCGGCAGCGGGATCTCCTCGTACTCCAGCGGGGACTGCCCGGACTCCGCCCTCGAGAGCTCCAGAAGGTCCTCGATGAGCCGGTCCATCCGGAGCGCGTTCGCGCTCGCGATAGAAAGAAAGGAAGGATCGACCGGCGCGCCCTCCTTCAACGAGTCCTCCATGGCCTCGAGGTATCCCCGGATGTTCGTCAGGGGGGTCCGGAGCTCGTGCGAAGCGTTGGAGACGAAGTCGCTTTTCACCCGCGCCAGCCGTTTTTCCTCGGTTATGTCCTGGATGGTGAGAAGGAGGTCCGAACCGGGCGAAGCCGCATACCGGACCGTGGTCCCGGCAAGCCGCACCGTCCTGTCGCCTGTACGGGAAGGTATGAACGCTTCTCTCGAAGGCGGATTTTCCCCCCTTCTCCAGCCGCCGATGAACGACAGCACCTCCGGGTGCCTGATAGCCTCGGCGACAGGGCGCCCTTCAGCCCGGGAGTCGGCCGCGCCGAGAATCTTGACGGCTTCGCGGTTCATCATCCGGATGGTGCGGTTGTCTGCAATGACGACGACTCCTTCGGAGAGGTTCTCCAGGAGCGTGGCCAGGCGCGCTTTTTCCGCCTCGAGCTGTGAGATGGTCTGCTCAAGACGGGACGCCGTCATGTCGAGCGCCGCTCCCAGCTCTTCCAGCTCGTCGCCCGTCTTTACCTGGACGCGTTTGCCGAAGTTTCCGGACGCCAGCTCCCGGGCCGCCGCGGTCATTTCCTTAAGCGGACCGGTCACGTGCTTGGCCCGTATCGCGGTGCCTGCGAGCATAAGCAGGAAAGCCGCGATCCCCGTCCCCCAGGTGATGACGCCTATACGGCGCAGCCGCTGCGAAAGCATGGTGACCGGAATGGAGGTGCGGGCGACTCCGACGATGCGGCCGCCTGAGAGGATCGGGATCGCGAGATACCGCTCCTCTTCCCTCATCGTGACGCTGCGGCGAAGGGAAACGCCGGTTTTTCCGGAAAGCGCTTCCTGGATCTCCGGCCGGGTCGCATGGTTCTCCATCCCGGCGAGTCCGGATTCCCCCATGGTGGAATCCGCCACCACCGTCCCGTCGGGCAGGATGATCGTCAGGCGTATTTCCAGGTCCTTTCCGACGCGGTCGCCCTCCCTGGCTATCTTTCCCCGGTCGGGCGCCGGGGATTCCAGCAGGGGGCGGAATACTTCCGATACCAGGCGGGCCTGCCGATGGAGGTTGCCGTCAACCTCGTCCGTCGCGTATTTACGGAACTGGAGGTATCCGGCTATCCCTGCGAAGGCGAGGGCGGCGCCGGTAATCACGAAATAGGTCAGGAAAAACTTGGTCGCGATGGAGATCCGGGCCCGCAACCGGTCAATCCTCCCGCAGCTTGTACCCTACGTCCTTGACGGTCTCGATCGCCTCGGAGAGGAACGGGATCTTCTGGCGGAGCTTGGCGATGTGGACGTCGACCGTTCGGTCGATGACGTGTGTACCGTCTCCCCAAACCCTTTTGAGGATCGATTCCCGGGTGAGAACCCGGCCGGGCGCCGAAAGGAGCGCCTGGAGTATGCGGAATTCCTTTGACGTGAGGGAGACTGCTTTGCCCTTGAACCGGACCTCGTGGCGGGACACGTCCATGCGCAATCCGTCGTATTCGAAGACCTTCTCTTCCATCACTTCCGGCGGCTTCTGGCTGCGCCGGAAAATGGCCTTGATCCTTGCCACTACCTCGCGCGGGCTGAACGGCTTGGGGATATAGTCGTCGGCGCCAAGTTCCAGGCCCACGATACGGTCCGTCTCGTCTCCTTTCGCCGTGAGCATGGCGACAGGGGTCCGTGCTATATCACGGTCGGCGCGGACTTTCCTCAAAAGCTCCAGTCCGTCCATCTTCGGCAGGAGGATGTCGAGGAGGATCAGGTCCGGTTTTTCCGCGCGGGCCCTCGAAAGGCCCTCCTCCCCGTCCTGGGCAACCAGGGGCTGGAAACCCTCCTTGCGCAGGTAGTGGACCAGCAGATCCCGGATCTCCCTTTCGTCCTCCACGATAAGGATGGATCGGCCCAACGTTTCTCCCTGGAAGGAAAGTTCGGGACCCATTATATCCTGTCGCGGAACGGAACGGGGAAGCCCGCGTGACGCCTCGTTGCCCTCAGGGGAGACGTCAATCAAGTGGAAGCGGCGAAAGACAGCAAGAAGCGAACGCCTTCACGCATTGCTCCCCTGGTGGAAAAACCGCCGTCCGTACCTTGCCACGACTTCCCGGGTGGGGAGGAGTATGAAGAAATCGGTCGTTCCGAACTGCCGGTCGAATGCAGGCAGGCCGCATACCTTGGACCCCAGGCGCAGATATTCCTTGAACAGCGGCGGCAGCTTTCTGAATATCTCCGCCTCGTCGATATCGAGAGGAGTATCGATGCCGGGCAGGTCGAAGCCCCGTTTCGGCGTCACCCGGAATTTGGGGTCCGCCCAGTACGAGTTGCGGAGAAGCGTGCAAATCCCGCGCAGCTCTTCGATGTCGTTCCCGCGGATGCTGGCGCACCCCATCATGGCGTCGACCCCGTTCGCCTGCGCATAGACCGCGATCCCGCGGAAGAGCAGGTGGATCACCCGGCCGGAGCGGTAATCAGGAGCGACGCAACTGCGGCCCAGCTCGAGCAGGCGGGTGCCCTTCCGCTTGATGTTGTCCAGGTGGAACTCCGTTTCCGAGTAGAAGCCGAAGGAGGGGACACGGTCCGAAAGCAGGAGCCGGTAGGTCCCGACGACGTTCTTTTGCCGATGATCGATGACGACCAGGTGTTCGCAATGGGAATCGAAAGCATCCCGGTCCAGCCCGCTTGCGAATGATCCAGCCAGCCCCATCCGGAGCTCCAGGTTGAACACCTCGAACCGGAGCCGCTGCGCCGCCGTCAGATCGTCCTCGTCCCTTGCAAGGCGGATCTCCAGGTCCTTTTCTTTCAAGGAAAGACCAGCCACCGGCGGGTTTGCGTAAGCCGGAGCCTCGCATAGGCTAAACATGGACATGTTCATGCCTCCTGATCGTGATCTTCTGGCCGGAGTAGACCACGTCGTCCGGTGAAACGAGCCGCCCGTGCTCGTCCACGAGGAACGCCCTGCCGCTCCATACGTCCTTGAAATCGGATTCAGGCGCGGCGAGGAGCGCGTCCCATACCTTGGCCCAGGGCAGGATGAAGATCTGCCGGCCGTCGATCCAAACCGATTTTCGATCCATCGCCTTGTCCTCCGGAAAATAACTCTTCCTGACGGTTTCATCCTCCGCGCCGGATGTTTCATGGATATTTATCCCGGATGAAGAGTGGGTAAAAATACCGCCGGCATCGCACGATCTTCACGGGGCTTTTATCAGGGGCTCATGCAGCCGGGTTACCTTTCACGGAAAACCGGACGGGGAGAATCGCCGGAAGCGGCGAGGCAAAGGAAGATGGCGATTTGATGCGTTTCGATGCAGGCATGCCGTCTTGGAGGTAGAATGGAGCCGTTATGGAGCACCCGGATCGAATCGCCGGATCGGAGGAACGACGCATGGCCACAGCCATGAAACGCATTGTTCTGATTGCGCACGACTCCAGGAAGAAGGACATGATCGAGTGGGCCCGGTTCAACCGGGATTCGCTGTTGCCGAAGGAGCTTTACGCTACGCGGTCCACGGGGGAGGCGATCGTGAACGAGGTTGGTCTTCCCGTAAACCTGCTGCTTCACGGACCGCACGGCGGAGACGCCCAGGTGGGCGCCATGCTTGCCGAGGGGAAAGTGGACCTGCTCGTTTTTCTCTGGGACCCCCTCACCCCACAGCCGCATGACGTGGATGTGAAAGCGCTCCTGCGGCTGGCCGTGCTGCACGACGTGCCGACGGCGTGCAACCGGCGTACGGCCGATTTCCTCATTTCCTCCCCCCTCTACGGAGAAGGCGAGGAGTGGAGCTCCGCTGCCATGTAAGGGGTTCCCCCCCTTCGTTTTTTTTAACTCCATCTTTACGTTCCCAGCTTCGTATCCCGGATATGATCTTCCGTTGACGACGACGGGATGTTTTCGGGAAACGGGGGAGAATGGAGCGACGTTCCCGCCATACGCCCGCCCTGAACCGGTTCCTCTGGGGGGTGGCCACCTCCGCCTTCCAGCTGGAAGGGGCGCCGTCGTGCGACTGGACGTCCTGGAAGGTGAAGGACGAGGCGGACCGCGCCGCCCGCCTGCGGGGAGTGGGACACATGGAACGCACGGAGGAGGATCTCGCCCTTCTCACCCGGCTGGGAGTCAACTCCTACCGCTTTTCAATAGAGTGGAGCCGTGTCGCCCCGCGCAGGCGCGAGTGGGACCGGAAAGCGATGGACAGGTACGTACGCATCGCGGCGCGGCTCCGGGAGGCGGGAATCGAGCCCATGGTCACGCTCCATCATTTCACCAATCCGGATTGGCTTTCGGACGGCGCGGCGTGGGCGAAGGGGGATGCCTCGGGGGAGTTCCTCCGCTTCGCCGAGAGGGCGGCGCGGGCGCTCCGGGAGCACGTTCGCCTGTGGGTCACGTTCAACGAGCCGAACGTTTACGTGACGGGCGGATACCTGGGAGGGCTGATGCCCCCGGGGAGGAAAAACCTTAGGGAAGGATTTGTCGCCTACGCCAACATCCTGCGGACCCATGCCTCCGTCTACGACATGATTCATGCCGGCGCGCGCGAACGGCCGGAAGTGGGGGTCGCCCACAGCATGGTCGCATTTCGCCCATATGCCGAGAAATCCTCCCTGGACGGCTTTGCGGCCAAGGTCGCCCACACGTTCTACAACCTGAGCCTCATCGAGGCGTTCCGGACCGGCTCGCTCTCCATCCGGCTGCCGTTTTTATACGAGGAGTCGTTCCCCGTCGGCACGCGGGACAAGCTCGACTTCCTGGGAGTCAACTACTACTTCCGACTTTTCCTGCGCCTTTCACCGGCAAGCCTCCGAGGGCCGGAATATTTCTGGGAAGACCGGAAAGGGCGGGGGCTCACAGAAACCGGCTGGGAAGTGTACCCGAAGGGATTCGAGGAAACGATCCGCACCGCCTCGGCGGCCCGCGTCCCCGTCGTCATCACCGAAAACGGCGCCGCGGAGACCTGCGACCGGAGGAAGATCGCCTACATGAAGGACCACCTCCGCGTCCTTCACCGGCTGATCCGGGAAGGCGTGGACATCCGGGGATATTTCTGGTGGTCGCTGATGGACAACTACGAGTGGCTGGAAGGCTTGCGCCCCCGGTTCGGGCTCTACCGGGTCGATTTCGATACCCTTGCCCGGATGCCGACCAGATCGGCGGAATTCTATTCCCGCTGGATCAAGCGGCATCCGGACCCCCTCAAACGTTAACCGTTTCTTCACGCGCTCTTCATCGGGCGGTATTCCCGGTCCGTTATAAATTACTCCAACGATCATGCTTCTTTGCGATTTCCATATTCACACCACCTGGTCGGACGGCGCAGTCCCGCTGGGGGAAGTTGTGGACATTTACGGCCAGGCCGGATTCGATGTCATCGCCGTCACTGATCACGTTTATAACAAGGACAGCATGATCGGAGCATGGGCGGAGCGCCTGAACAAAACGATCGCGGAGGAAAACTTCGGAAAGTATCTGGAGGCGCTGGCGGCGGAAGCCGGGCGCTCCCTTGCGAAATACGGAATGCTTGTGATCCCCGGGGTGGAGATCACGAAAAATTACCTTTCCGAGCAGGAGTCTGCCCACGTCCTTCTACTGGACATCAAGAGGTTCGTGTCCGCCGACCTTCCCTGGGAAGACATCTTTCGGGAGGGGAGGGGACAGGACGCGCTGGTTGTCGCCTGCCATCCCCACTATACCGATCACGAGGTCCACGACACCCTGTACTTCTGGAACAATCGCCAGAAGTTCGCTCCCCGGTTCGATGCATGGGAAGTGGCTAACCGCACCGACCTGTTTTCCGTGGTGAGCCTGAGCAACTTTCCGATCCTCGCGAACGGGGATTTCCACAAGGCGCAGCACCTCTATTCCTGGAAGACGCTTCTACCGTGCGAAAAGAGCGTGGAAGCGGTCAAGGCGTGCATCCGGGACAACCGGGGAGTGGCGATCACACTGTTCCGGAACGGAACGGCGAGAGAGTAGGAACCAAGGAGGGCGGATGATCCTTTTTCTGGAATTCCTGGTGGCGACGTCCTTGTCCTACTGTTTCCTCCAGCTTTGGTGCGTATGGCGCTCCGTGAAGGAAGGGCGCCGGACGCGAGACCGGCGGGAGTTCACCCCGCCCGTTTCCATACTGAAACCGCTCAAGGGGGTGGACGACCGCCTGTTCGACAACCTCGCGAGCTTCTGCCGGCTGGACTACCCGAAGCACGAAATCGTCTTTTGCCTCCAGAGCGCGAGCGATCCGGCGCTCCGGGTGGTGAACCGGGTCAGGGAGCAGTTCCCGGAGAGCGAGATCTCCGTCGTGATCGGCGATTACCGCGCCGGGATGAATCCCAAGGTCAACAACATGATCCCCGGTTACGAGATGGCCAGATATCCCTTCGTATTGATAAGCGACAGCGACGTATCCGCAAGGGCCGGATATCTTCGGGAAGCCGTATCGCATTTCTCCAATCCGGGGGTGGGGCTGGTGAGCCACCTTGTAAAGGGGATCGGTGGGAAATCCGTCGGCGCGAGTCTCGACAACGGCCATATGAACACCTTCATCCTGGGGTCGATCTGTCTTCTCGACCGGATGTTCGGAATGCCGTGCGTCATCGGGAAGTCGATGCTGATGCGGAAGAGGGATCTCGATGCCCTCGGCGGTCTTCACGCGGTGAAGGATTTCCTCGCGGAGGACTATACCCTCGGGAGGATGTTCCGGAAGGCGGGGAAACGGGTGGTCATCTCGGGCGAGGCGGTTGATGCCGTGAGCGTTTATCGCGGGGTCAGGCAATTCCTCTCCCGCCATGCACGGTGGAACCGGATGCGGTTCTCCATCGCCGGGGCTGCGTATCCGCTCGAAATCCTGGCGAATCCATTCTTCCTCCTGCTTCCTTTGATGGCGGGAAGCGGCGTCAGCGTGGAGAGCTTATGCGTCGCTGGACTCGTCGCTGTATTCAAATCCTCGCTGGACGCGGCCATGCATGCATTGGTCGGCGCGCCAGTCCGCCTGCGGGAGATAGCGTTGGGGCCGGTGCGGGATCTTCTGGCCGCAGGGATATTTTTCTCGGCTTTCTTCTCGAGGAAGGTGGAATGGCGCGGGCGCAGGCTGCGGATCTCCCGCGGTTCGAGGCTTATCCCGATGGACGCGGAGGCCGCCGGATGAAGAATGCTCGACCATCCTCCCGGTGTCTCGGACTGCGTTCCTTCGGAAGTTTCGGCAGCCGATCGACCCTGAAATCGGCGGCGAGCTGGGCATGCAGAAGGCCGAAGGCGGGAAAGATCCACAACTACCGATTCCGGCGGGAGATCGAGGAAAAATAGAATTTACGGAATTTCATCCCTGTTTAATACCCCCTTCACACAGTCTCAATCGGCGGCGAATAAACTCGGCTCGTTTCGTTCAATACATTTCATAACGAGGAGGCACGGATGAAGACTGCTTGGAAACAGGCCTTTGCGGGGGCCTTGTTGCTGGGAGTGGCGGCGGCGCCGGTCGCGGCGGAGGAACCCGCCGCAAAGGGGCTAGAGGAACGGGTCGCGGCTCTGGAGAAGGTCTGGAAGGGCATGGAGATGAAGGGTGACCTCCGCCTGCGCTACCAGGGGGATGATTTCGCCGACGAAGCGACGGCCAAGACCAGGCACCGGGGGCGCTTTCGCCTCCGCGTGGGCGTTGAAAGAAAGGACGTTCTCCCGGGCCTTAAGGTAGGTCTGCGCCTGGCCTCCGGCGAAACGAACGACGCCACTTCGACAAACCAGAGCTTCGACGATCACTTCAACCGCAAGGATATCTGGATCGACCAGGCCTACGTGCTCTATACCCCTCCGTCGAACCCCGACCTGACCCTGGGCGGCGGGAAGGTGGCCAATCCGTTCATTTCGACCGACATCGTGTGGGATACGGACGTCAACCCGGAAGGCGTGTACGCATCCTGGGGGCTGGGTCCCAAGGGGAGCCGATTCACTCTCGTCCCCGCGTTTCTTGTTCTCGAGGAGGAATCCGGGAGCCGGCACGATACCTACGCCGGAGCGGTGCAGGCCAGGGTGGACCTAGGCGCGGGCCCCGCGGACATCACCGCAGCCGTGGCCTATTACGACTATCAGCAGGTGGAGGAGTCTCAACTGGCGTCGAGCTCCAACGCGCGGGGGAACACGATTACCGGCGCGTTCCTTACCGCCAGGGACTTCGACATACTCGATGCATATCTCAGGATTCGTTTGAAGGGTCTCCCTCTCCCGCTCGAGATAGTCGGAAACTACGTCAAGAACCTCGCGGAGGATGCGCCGCCGCCGGACAGCGGCCTGGACACCGCATTCGGTGCGGGGGTCAAGGCGGGCAAGTCGGGAACCGCGGGCGACTGGCTCCTGTCCTACATGTACAAGTCGATCGAGGCGAACGCAGTGGTGGGGTTCTTCGCCGACTCCGACTTCGGGTTCGCGAACAAGAAGGGACACGTGGTCCGTGCCGGGTACACGATCCACAAGAATGTCCAGTTCGACCTTGCCGGCTTCTCGGTCAAGCAGAAGGATCCGGTTGGAGGGGGCACTGTGAATCCGAACAATGAATTCAAGGTGGTCCAGGTCGACCTGGTCATCAAGTTCTGAAAAAGAAGGGCCGTGCAGCGGAGGCAGACTCCGCAGCCCTTCCTCGAGGGGCCCCGCTGATAAACCGGCTCGGCCCCCCCTCCTCCCCCGGCGTCTCCCTCCGCCGGGGGATTATTTCCCTTAAGCATGCGCCGGTGGACTGGTCAATCCCGGAAAATCCTTCGGGACGACGATCCGGAGCCTGACGTCCGTCATTTCGAAGCGCATCGGCAGAGGGCCCAGGTAGTCGCCGTCGACCTGCGCGGCGGAGGGGATGCTGCTGCGCACGAGCACCGACCGCGCTTCCCGGATGAGAACGTGCGGGGAAGATGCGTGCTTGCCACGAAGCGCGTCAAGCGCGAAGAAAAGGATCGCCGGCCGGCCGGTCTTGAGCAGGGCGACGACCTGAAAGGCATCCCCTTCGAGGTTTCCGCCTGGGGCCATCGTCACCAGGCCGTATTTCTTGCCTCGGCAAAGGAGTACGGCCTGGGCCTCGATCCTTTCCCTGCCCGGGAACTCGATCCACAACGTGGGCTGGGAGCGAAGCAGGTGCCGCATCCCGGCGAGCACGTATGCGCCGATCCCCAGGAAGTTTTTCTGGCGGTGGCTCATACGCTCGACGACCTCGGCGTCGAACCCGGCGGAAGCCAGCAGCACGAAGAAGCGGCTATCCGCCCTCGCCAGCGGGACATTGATCGTCTTCCCGCCTTCGAGCAGATCGATGCATCCCTCCACCGTCTCCGGGAGCCCCACCTCGCGCGCTAAAACGTTCCCCGTTCCGTGCGGGACGACCGCCAGCCGCGTCCGGCTCCCCGCCAGCCCGTTGGCCGCTTCGTTCACCGTCCCGTCCCCGCCGACGACCAGGACCGTCTCCGCTCCCGCGTAGGCCGCCTCCCTCGCCAGCATGGCGGCGTCGCCCGGCCCCGAGGTATCGGCCGCCTCGAAGCGGATCCCCCGCGCCGAGAGCAGGGCGTGGATCCTGTCGATCTTCGATGCGATTTTCGGGCCGGAGACGGGGTTGTAGATCACGCGCAGCATATGGCGCGATTCTAGCAAAAAAAGCCCTTAACGGTTTCAGACAACCGATCCTCCCCCTCCCATAATTTCCTTGACGAAGACCGTAATTTTTAATACCGTGTGCGTGTATATTGTACACAGTATACAATATCAACACGAATATACATTGCGCAGAGGCCACTGTAGAAATCTTCATCACACGGGACGAATCATTGCGAGGACGCCCGGCTTCAAGCCGGGATGGAGGTTGGCTACAGGCGGAAAAGGGCGATTCATCGGATAACCTCAACCGAAAGGAGGTGCCAAGGTACAGGGGTCAAGACATCAACGGCGATGACTTCAATGCACCCAACGTACCGACAAGGAGGGAACGATGAAAAAGCTGGTTGTCCTTCTGGCCGCATTAACCTTGACGATACCGTTTCTGTTCTGGGGATGTTCCGGTGATACGGGGTCAACGGGCCCGGCGGGCTCGGCAGGAGCCCCCGGCGCGCCGGGAACGCCCGGCACACCCGGAGCGGGCGGCGACCCCGGCACCCCGGGCATCTCCGGAGCCGCCACAATCTCCGACAAGCATGGCGAGACCGCCTTGGCCGCAGAAGAACTGGCGGCTGCCGACAAGTACCTGGTCGACGTCACCGTCACCGGCGCGACCGCGGATGCGGCCGGGGTGGTGACTGTAAACTTTACCGTCGAGAAGGACGGCGTCGCGGTCACCACGATCCCCAGCGTCGGCGCCGGCATCTTCAAACTGGCGCCCAAGAGCGGCGCCTTCAGCTACAACAGGTGGGTCCCATACCTCTGGCGCACCGAAACGGTGGACGGCACGCAGGACGCCGCGGGCAACGCCTTCCCCATGCCGGCCGGGAACAAGGTAAATCAGGGCTACCGTGAAAGCAGCGGCACCGGCGCGGCGAACGGCACGCTCGTAAACAACGGCGGCGGGAGCTACACCTACACATTCAAGAAGAACCTGGCGACGGCCGCGCTTCCGGACGGAGGGGCGTTGATCGGGTACGAGCGCAACCTGACCCATAGGGTCATCGTGACCATGGGCGGCCACAACGGCCCGACCGGCGAAGGCGACCTCGACTTCGTGCCGGACGGCTCCGCCGTCACCGCGACGCGCAACATCGTCGAGACCGCGGCGTGCAAGAAGTGCCATGGCCCCGAATTCGCGGGGCACGGCGGCGACCGCGTCACGGTGGAAGGCTGCGTCGCCTGCCACAGCCCGGACAGCTATGACGCCCAGAGCGGCGAAAGCATCGAAATGGCGGTGATGATCCACAAGATCCATGCCGGCAACGAGCTTACCAGCGTTGCGGGGCTCGACGGGCAATATTACGACAATCCGCATACCGCCTCGGACGAAACGGCCGACAACGGCGAGTACATTCTCTGGGGCAACTCGGTGAGGGCAGTTTCCTGGGGAGGGGCCGCCTTCCCGGCCGTTCTTTCCAACTGCCAGGCCTGCCACACCGGCAGCGGCGCGAACGCCGACAACTGGAAAACCGTCCCCTCGCGCGCGGCATGCGGTTCCTGCCACGACACGATCGATTGGGCGGCCGGCACAAACCATGCCGGCGGTCTTGCGACAAGCGACAGTGGTTGCGCCTTTTGCCATATACCTACGGGAACGGTTTTCAGCAAATCCGTCACCGAAGCGCACAACTGGACCAAGAAGGACATCCGCAACATTCCGGAATTCGACATCACACTGACTACCAACACCCCCTCGAGAGGATATTACGTCAGTGGTGAAAGCCCGGTAGTCACTATCGTGCTGAAAGATCACTTTACCGGCGCGACCATTGATCACACCACTGTGAGCCAGGACCCTGCCTCCGAAGGATGCATCCCCAAGACAGGTTTTGAAGGTACCGAATGCACCGTTACCCGCGACGGCCTGTTCGGCTCTGCCAATGTCTATGTGGTCGGGCCGCGAGCCCAAAAAGTCGTGAATTCGACCTACGCCGCACGGGCGACGGTGCGTAGCGCTACCGCCGGACCGTGGGATTTAAGCGCGGGTGGCGGCAGTCTAAATGTGAAAGTGGACTCCGGCATGCCGATGCTCGCCTATAATATCGCTCATGATTACGAGGGCTATGGCGCCGATGAATTGATTTCCGGCGATATCAAAGTCACTCTGCCGGCGGCGGGAGCGGCGCTGAACGCACTCTTTGACAACACGGCCGCTGCCACGGCTGCCGAGGTTGCGGCATGGCTGAATGCAAATGCCACATTCAAGGAGCGCGCCATCGCGTACGTGGACGAAGCTCTCGCCGGCAACGCCAACGCCGGCAAGCTGGCGATCCGCAGCCGCGGAGCTTCCAAGAGGAACAGCAGCGGCGAAGTCATCGAGACGTTCGCTCAGCGGAATATTCAGCTCGTCGCCATGCCGGTGGCAGGCATGTTCGCCGCCGCAGACACCGCGCCCGCGACAACTTCCTGGAAGACTGCCGG
>DATBLU010000278.1:0-12444 GCA_036555205.1 Candidatus Deferrimicrobiaceae bacterium | reverse complement strand
GATCGTCGTCGCCCCGGCCCTGACGATCGCCTCCACGCTCCGGCAGAGGAAATCGAAATCGGTCCGCGCCGCGTCCTCGGTGGAGAACTCCACGTCCGGGCACAGCGACCTGGCGTACTTGACCGTGTCCACGCACCACTGGAGGATCTTGTCCCTGTCGGAGCGGAACTTCTTCTGGATGTGGATGTCGGAGGTGCCGAGGAAAGTGTGGATCCGCGGACGCCTTGCGACCTTCACCGCCTCCCACAGGGTGTCTATGTCCTTCCGCACCGCCCGGGCAAGCCCCGTTATGACGGGGCCCTTCACTACCCGGGCGACCTCCCGCACGGCGTCGAAGTCTCCGGGCGAAGACGCCGGGAACCCCGCTTCTATGATGTCCACCTTCAATGCCGCAAGCTGCTTGGCGATCTCCACCTTCTGTTCCTTGGCGAGCTTCGCCCCCGGCACCTGCTCCCCGTCCCTCAATGTCGTGTCGAATACGAATACCTTCTCGGCCATCTGCTCCTCCTCCTGATTTTTATTACCCGAACGCGCTCCAATAAAAAAAGGCCGCGGGGAACCGGATTCCCTTTGGCCTTTAAATCAAAAGGCCGCGGGAACCTTGCCGGTTCCCGCGGCCTGCAATCGGCGATCAGCCTACGGCTTCACGCGCTCGCGCGGCGGCGGGCCGGCCCCTTAAGTAGGGCCAGTAGGGCGAGACCGCCAAGCCGCAGGTCGATATGCGTGTGCGCCGAAACGATCATGGTATCTTTCAGGTTACGGACAGGGGGAGACGTTTGTCAAGCGTGATCTTTATGGCGGGACAGCACGTTCGGAGCGGCGATCCCGCCGGACACCAGTATGCGAACCGCCTGCTCGACCGTCAGATCGAGGCGCTGCGCTTTCTCCTCCGGTATGAAGAGCACCTCTCCAAGGTAGAGGTTGTTGGTCGGCACGAACACGACGGCCAGCCTCCTGCCATCCTTCTCGACCGTCTCGGTCCTGAATCCGAGCGCGAAGCTGTTCTCCTTGGGGTACTCCACCAGCAGAACCTCCTTGAAGGAGCGCGTGCTGTCCGGCGAGAAGGCGTTCGTGAGCTGCTTGATGGTTGAGTAGATCGTCCGGTATCCCGGGATCCGGTTGATCAGGTTGTCGAGGGCTTCGAGGATCTTCTTTCCGATTACGTTCCGCGCCAGGAGGCCCACGAGCAGTATGATCACCAGCCCCGCAAGGATCCCTGTGCCGGGTATGTGCTCGTTCCCGGGCAGCGCCACTCCCAGGATCCCGTCGATTACCGGCGAGAACAGGTCGTCGACCTTCTCGAAAAACCAGATGAGGATGGCGACGGAGAGCACCAGGGGGCCGATGACGAAGATCCCGGTGATGAAACTCTTTTTCAGGTCGACGCGCACGGATGTATTCTATCCCAAGTCGTTCCGGCGGTAGCGGCCGCTTTTTCGCCGGCGGGGAAAACCCGGGGGAGGTATTCGATCACCATGGACCACGTTGTCGTGATGGCGGGAGGATCGGGGACCCGGTTCTGGCCCGAGAGCCGGATGCGCCGCTCCAAGCAGTTCCTTAACCTCACCGGACGCGGCACGATGATCCGTGAGACCGTCCGGCGGCTGTTCCCGCTGCTGCGGAAGGAGAACGTCTGGGTAGTGGCCTGCGAGAAAGACGCGCCGCATCTTTCCTCCCGCGCCCTCGGCATCCCGGCGCGCAACATCCTGTTCGAGCCGGAAGGCAGGAACACCGCGCCGGCGGTCGCGCTGGCGGTGGCCCATATCGTCCGCCGCGACCCCGATGCCGTGATCGCAGCCACCCCCGCCGATCACGCCGTCGCCGACGAGCGCGCCTTCCGTGCGACCCTCGGGAAGGGGCTGCGCGCCGCCAGGCGGACCGGCCGGTTCGTCACCCTGGGAATCCGCCCCACCCATCCGGCCGTCGGCTACGGGTATATAGAGCGCGGCAAATCCGACCCGGGCGGCGGGGACATCCACAGCGTTCGGAGCTTCACCGAGAAGCCGGCGCTTGCCGTCGCGCGAAGGTTCGTGAAATCGGGCCGGTACTTCTGGAACAGCGGCATCTTCATCTTTCGGGCGGACACGTTCAGGGACCGCCTGTCCCGGTTTCTCCCGGAGGTCCACGCGGCGATCGAGGCGGCGCTGCGGTCGTACGGGAAAAAGGAATTCCGGGCAAGGCTGCGGTCCGCCTACCTTCGCCTCCCGTCCGTCAGCGTGGACTACGGAATCCTGGAAAAGGAAAAGGACATCCTCGTCATACGGGCGGATTTCGGCTGGAGCGATCTGGGCACATGGCGATCGCTTCACGAGTTCCTGGGGAAGCCGGGGGAAAACGTTACCTTCGGAAACGTTATCCTGTCCGACTGCCGCAACACGCTCGTCCGATCGGACCGGGGGATCGTCGCCGCGGTGGGGTTGGACGACATTGTGGTGGTCCGCAGCGGGGATGCGGTGCTCATCTGCCCGAAGAGCCGCTCTGAAGAGGTAAAGGGCATCGCCGAAGAAGTCCGCAGGAGAGCTCCCGGCCACGCCTGAAGGGACCGCACTCCCCGGCGTCCGCCTCCGCGCACCGGGGATGATGGAATCCCCGCCCCGCCGCCCCGAGGATTGTATCGCGTCAGTTTGGGGATTCCGTTGCCCGGATGGCCTATTCGAACACGTCGCCGAAAAGCGTGACTATTTTCAGGACTTCGAGTTCGCAGGTTCCTTTAGGTATCGTGACCGTCACCGTATCGCCCACCTTGCGGTTGAGGAGCGCGCGCCCGATGGGAGCGGCGACGGAGACGAAATTCCTCTTCCCGTCCGCGACCTCCGGGATGACCAGGGTATAGCGAATCGTATCCCCGGTGTCCAGGTTTTCCACGGTCACTTCGCTGCCGAGGCCTGCGCGGTCCCTCGACACGCTTGACACGTCGATCCTGGACAAGTCGGCCAGACGCTTCTGGATCTGGCCCATCCGGGCCTGGAGGGTGGACTGGCGATCCTTGGCGGCGTGATACTCCGCGTTCTCGGAGAGGTCGCCGTGCGCCATCGCGGCGTTGATCTCCTTGGGCAGCTTGACCCGGAGCTCGTTCTCGATGCGCCGCGCCTCCTCCTCCAGTTTCTCTCTCGCTTCCTTCAAGAAATCCACGGCGTTTCCCCTGCCCTCCTATTGCTCCATCGTGAATTCCTGCATGTCGAACCAGAAGCCGTTCTGGCCGATCGAATCGACCTCGGCCTTCAGGATCCTGGCGTGCATGTCCTCTTCCTTGGCCAGCGCGAGGAACATCTCGCGGGCCTCCTTCGATTTCGCTTCCTTGGCAAGGCCCAGGTACGACTGGTTCGCCGCGATCTCCTTGTCGATGGCGATCTCCAGGATCTGGATCTCGTCCGCCCGGGCCAGCTTTCCCGGATCGATCTTCTCCAGTTTCGAGCTCTTCGTGAAGACCGCCGCGACCGCCTCGGCCTCCTCGGCCGGCGGGATCACCCACGCCTTGCCCTTGAGGTAGGACGTGAGGTGATCCTCGAGCTTGTTCATATGCCCCACCTCGTCCGATGCGAGGTTGATGAGCACGTTCTTCGCCTTCACGTCCTTGATTATCTTGGCCAGGTGGAGGTACGTGGTGATCGCTTCCTTCTCCTTGTCGATCGCTTTGTGAATGACCACGATGATTTCCGGCACCTGCATCGGTGTGTCCCCCTTATAGGTGAAGTGGCTGCCTCCGAAATTTCCGCATCAATGAAACACGAGCTTCCCGCCGAAATGGCCCTCCACCACGCAAGACGCCACGCAGCCCGCAAGCAGCCCGGCGCGGATCCAGCCAAGCCCGGACAGCGGAAGCAGGGCGGTTTCCGGAACCAGGGCGCGCAGCAGCACGGCGGCGAGAGAGAGCCCGATCAGAACGAAGCCGGTCACTATCTTGATCTTGAATACCGAGGTCATGTAACCCTTGTACCGGACCTTCCAGTCTATATACCCGGTTATCATGGTGACCGGCGAGAAGGCCAGCCCGAATGCGCTCATGAGGTACGCCCCCGTTTCGAAGGAGGGGTCTCCCGTCGCCAGGAAAAGGAGAAAGGACGCAAGCGCCACCGGGAAAAGCGCCTGCGGGAAATGAACGAAGATCGGGTGGAAATAAAGACCCTCCGGCAGCTTCACCCGAACCCTCCAGCGAAAACACGGCGGGACGCACTCTTGCCCTCGCCGCAGACGTAGTTGTTAGACGCCCGGTGCTGCCGAACGGTTCTACAGCTTTCACGGAACCGGATTCGTGCCTCAGTCCTCAAGCAGGCGGAAGAACTCCCTGGGAGCGTCGCATACGGGGCAGATGTCCGGCGGTTCATCGCCTTCATGGATGTACCCGCAGATGACGCATTCCCAATGCTTCGTCACAGGGGGAAATTGTACCAGACCCCCGCCGGAGGCGGCACAAAATGTTCGGCCGCCGAATCCAATGGAACGGAGATGCGTTTGGCCGGATAATCCGGGAATATGGCCATGACCAACGCGCAGATGGCAAAGATATTCGGCGAGATAGCCGACCTCCTGGAGCTGAAAGGCGAGAATCCGTTCCGCGTCCGGGCGTACCGCCGCGCCGCCATGAACGTAGAGGGAATCTCGAAGGAGCTGTCCTCCCTGGGGGAGGAGGAGCTTACGGCAATCCCCGGCATAGGCAAGGACCTCGCCGGGAAGATCAGGCAGTATTCGGAAACCGGAAGGGTTGACCTGCATGAAGAGCTGAAAAAAGAGATCCCTGCGGGCCTCCTCGCCATCCTTCGCGTGCCCGGGGTCGGGCCGAAAACGGCGAAGATGCTGCACGACAAGCGCAACGTGAAGAGCCTCGAGGAGCTGGAGGAGCTCGCGCGGGGGAGGAAGCTCGCGGGCCTTCCGGGAATACAGGAGAAGACAGAGGTAAACATCCTGAAGGGTATCGAGCTTCTGAAAAAAGGAAGGGAGCGGTTCCCCCTGGGCATGGCCCTGCCGGTGGCCAGAAATATCGTCGAGCTTCTAAGGGAGGCCGTCCCGCGCGGAAAGTTCGCGGTGGCCGGCAGCCTGAGGCGGTGGAAGGAGACGGTCAAGGATATCGACGTGCTCGCCGCCGGGAAGAACCCGGGGGAGATCGCCGGGGCATTCGTCCGCCTCGCGGCGGTCAAGGAGGTGCTGGAGAGGGGTCAGACGAAATGCACGGGCATCACCGCGGAGGGGATCCAGGTGGACCTGCGTGTGGTGGAAGAAAGCTCCTTCGGGGCGGCGCTCCAGTACTTCACCGGGGGCAAGGCACACAATATCAAGCTTCGTGAGATGGCGTCCCGCCGCGGATGGAAGATCAACGAGTACGGCCTTTTCCGCGAATCGGACGAAAAAAGGATAGCGGGGAAAGAAGAGGAGGAGATTTATTCCGCCCTCGGCCTTCCCTGGATCCCGCCGGAGCTGCGCGAAGACGCAGGAGAGATCGAGGGGGCGATGGAGGGGAAGCTGCCCGAGCTGCTCGCCCTCGCGGACATCCGCGGCGACCTTCACTCGCACACGAACTGGTCCGACGGGAGCCACGATTTGGACAGCCTGGTCGCGGCCGCGAAGGAACGGGGGTACCGGTACATCGCCGTCACCGACCACTCCAAGGGTCTGGGCGTCGCCCACGGTCTGGATGAAAAAAGGGTCCGGGAGCAGATAAGGCTGATCGACGCCGCCAACACGAAGCTATCGGGCTTCCGGATACTCAAGGGGATAGAGGTCGACATCCGCGGCGACGGAAGCCTCGATCTGCCCGACGAGCTCCTGGCGGAGCTGGACATCGTCGTGGCTTCCATCCACTCGGGGTTCAAGCAGGTAAGGGAGCAGATCACGAACCGGCTGCTCTCGGCGGTCCGGAGCCCCTTCGTGAGCGTCGTCGCCCATCCGACGGGCAGGCTGATCGGGGAGCGGGATCCCTACGATGCGGACATGGAGGCGGTCTTCCGGGAAGCGGCCCGCCGCGGCATCGCCATGGAGATCAACGCGAACCCGATGCGCCTCGATCTTTCCGACCAGCACGCCAGGATGGCGAAGAGGTACGGCATCCCCCTCGTGGTAAGCACGGACACCCACATTGCGGCCAACCTGGATTACATGGAGTACGGGGTGGGGACCGCGCGCCGGGGATGGATAGAGAAGAAGGACGTGCTGAACACCCTGGGCGCCGCGGCGCTCATGAAACGGCTGGCCGCGATGCGGAAAACAGGCGCGCCCCCCGGCAGACGCAAATCGCCGTAGACGACAACGCTCCAGCGGCTGCGGCGGCCGCGGGACAGGTATCGTTAGCGGCAAATTGTGCGAGGCAGCGTGCTCGGGCGTCTTGATTTAAATGTAGACCACGGGGAAGGACTCGGACCGGATCTCTTTCCCCCAGCTTTCCTTTTCCTTCATCTGTAATGCCTCTGAAATTCTTCCCAGGTCATCCCTGCGCAACGAAGAAGCCCAAAGACCAGCCCCTTTTTCAACGTTTTTCCGCCATGCACAGGAACGGATATGATGTTGGGATTTCCTTCCTTTCATAACTTAAAGTGTTTTCCCATCCTGCCGAGATTTTCCCACCCTGCCCGTTCGAATGCACGTATAACCCTGTCAGGCTTTAAGTCCGAGGGCGAAACCATCAGACCGCCTTGCGCCGGGGGGACTCCTTTTCAAGAACCGCCATATGGCCCCGAATTGCATCCCGGATCATCGTCAGGGCCTCTTCAACTGTTTCCCCCTGCGAAAGGCAACCGGGCAATTCCGGGCATTCCACCCAGAACCCCCCTTCCTCCCTGTCATGGTGCAACACGACCACGTACCGTCTTTTCTTCACATCGACGGTAAAGGTCTTATCCTTCTCGACTTCTCTGATCTTTCCCTTGAGATCATTAAGGAGGGGGCCGATCGCAATAGAAAAAACAAGCTGCCCTTCCTTCAGCGTATCCATGACCTCCTTTCGGTCAGACGTGAGGACGAAAATGTTTTCTCCATCCGTGAGGAATTTTAATGATGCCAAGGGACGTTCCAACCGTTCCCTGTTCTGTCGGAGGAACTTTACGCATTTGCGGATTTTCTGGAGACTTATCCCCTTGTCCCGGAGGGAAGCTGCTACTCGAAATTGTATTAGGTCAACGAAGCTATAGAGTCTTCGAGTCCCTTTTCCGGAAGACATCGCCAGGGAGGGCTTGATGAAATGCGTCCTGTCCCAATAATCGATCTGACGCGGGGAAAGCCCCGTGATCGCCGCCACGGCACGGCTTCCGTATCCTTCCATCGCGCTTTCTCCACTGTGGTGATAAATACATATGTGTATTTATCACTACAGCAAAATAAATGCAACCGTGATGAGAGAAAACATCGTTAAGGCTTCGCTCAGGTCTCCACTGCCGCGGGAGCGAAGCCGCACCCGACGATGTTCACCAACGATGCGCACGGGAGGCGCGCGCGCCGATGGTAGGTCCGGCGCAGCGGGTCGCCGAGGCGGAACCGTCCGAATCGGCAATTCCAATCTGGGGACAAACCAGCTTGGCGGACCGCACAGGGTGAACTAAGAGCGGGGAAGGGCTGCGGAGCACGTAATACGTAATGCAGGGGAGCCGAAGGCGAGAGCGAGCACGGAGCTACCGGAGGCGCAGCGCCTTCCATGCGGTGCACCATAGGCAGGAAACTACGGTGGTGGAGCCGATCGTGGCTGAACGGGCTTGGAATACCCCCGCGTTATCGCGGATCAGGAATTATACGCGGCGATTTGCGCGATTTCAGCGCTTGGTTATCCGCTCCATGCCGCCCATGTACGGGCGCAGAGGATCCGGGACGACGACGGAGCCGTCTTCCTGCTGGAAGTTCTCGAGGATGGCTACGACCGTGCGCCCCGCAGCCAGCCCCGAGCCGTTGAGCGTGTGCGCAAGCCTCGTTTTGCCGGTGGAGGGATCGCGGAAGCGGATCTTCGCGCGCCTTGCCTGGAAATCGGTGAAGTTGCTGCAGGAGGAGATCTCGCGGTACCGGTTCTGCGACGGCAGCCAGACCTCGAGATCGTATGTCTTGGCCGAGGAAAAGCCCAGGTCCGCGGTGCATAGCGTCACGACCCGGTACGGAAGGGAAAGCCGCTTGAGGATGTCCTCGGCGTCCGCGGTGAGCGCCTCCAGCTCCGACCACGACTCCTCCGGCCGGCAGACCTTGACGAGCTCCACCTTGTTGAACTGGTGCTGCCTGATCATCCCGCGCACGTCTTTCCCGTACGAGCCGGCCTCCGCCCGGAAGCACGGCGTGTACGCCGTCATCTTGAGGGGAAGGCTCTCCCCCGGCAGTATCTCGTCACGGACCATGTTGGTCACAGGCACCTCGGCGGTCGGAACCAGGAAGTAATCGGTCCCCGCCACCCGGAACAGGTCTTCCTCGAACTTGGGCAGCTGCCCCGTGCCGAAGAAGGATGCGGAGTTAGCCATGAACGGGGGGAGCACCTCGAGGTAGCCGTGCTCCCGCGTGTGGACGTCCAGCATGAAATTTATGAGCGCGCGCTCCAGCAGCGCGCCCGCCCCCTTGCTGAGGCAGAACCGCCCGCCCGCTATCTTCGCCGCCCGGTCGAAATCCAGTATGTCGAGCGCCGCGCCTATGTCGACATGGTCGCGCACCGGGAATGCGAACGAGGCCGGCGTCCCCCACGTCCGGACGGTCTTGTTGTCCTCCTCTCCCGATCCTTCGGGGACCGACGGATCGGGAACGTTCGGGATGGAAAGAAGGACCTCCTCCATCCTTCCCTCCAGTTCCGGAAGGCCGGCCTCCATTTCCTTTATCCGGGCCGCGACCTCCTTCATCCTCTCCATGATCCCGGAGGCGTTTTTATTCTCCCGGCGCAGGCGCCCGATCTCCTCCGAGGCGGCGTTGCGCTCCGCGCGCAGCGCCTCCACCGACGACATGAGCGCGCGCCGTTTCCGGTCGAGCTCGACGAATCCTTCGAGGGGCACCTCCGAACGGCGCCTCCGCAGCGCCTCTTCGACCGCGGGTATGTTCTCACGGACGAACTTCGCGTCTAGCATGGCAATCCCTCCCGTTTTACCGGCAGAAATCCCGCGTCACGGATCGTGGCGACGATCTCCTCCTCCGACATCCGGAAAGAGACCCCCGCGGAGGCCACCACGTTTTCCTCGATCATCGTGCTCCCGAAGTCGTTTCCCCCGAAGAACAGGCCGAGCTGGGCGACCTTCGCTCCCATCGTCACCCAGGAAACCTGCACGGTCCGGATGTTCGGCAGCAGCAGCCTGGAAACCGCAAGGACCCTCAGGTATCCCGCCGCGTGGCCGAACCCCGCCGCCGCGCCCTCCATGAAGGCCGGATCGGCCGACAGCGCCGTGTTCCCCGGCTGGAAGGCCCAGGGGATGAAGGAGGCGAAACCGCCTGTCTCCTCCTGCAGCTCCCTGACGCGGAGCAGGTGCCTGGAAATCGCCTCGGGAGTCTCTACGCTGCCGAACATCATGGTCGCCGATGTGCGCAGGCCCTGCCGGTGCGCCTCGCGCATCACGGAAGCCCATTGCTCCCATCCTATCTTCCGGGGGCTTATCCTCGCCCTGACCATGTCGTCGAGTATCTCCGCCCCGCCGCCGGGTATGGAGTCGAGCCCCGCGGCGACCAGCCGCGCCATGACATCCCCGACGGACATCCCCGACCGGTCCGCGAAATGCCATATCTCCGGGGGGGAAAATCCGTGGAGACGGACAGGGTGCCGCTTCACCGCCCGGACGAGCCGTTCCGCCTCGTCGACGCCCCACTCGGGGTGCAGGCCCCCCTGCAGAAGCACCTGCGTCCCGCCCAGCGAAAGCGTCTCCTCGATTTTCCTGGACAGCGCATCCTCGGGGAGGACGTAGGCGTCGGGAGACGACCTGTCGCGGTAAAAGGCGCAGAAGGAGCAGCCGCACACGCATATGTTCGTGTAGTTGATGTTGCGGTCCACGATGTAGCCGACGGCGCCGTCAGGGTGGATGCTGCGCCGCAGGTCGTCCGCGGCCCGCCCCAGCTCGAACAGCGGCGCCTCACGGAGCAGGCGCGCGGTTTCCTCGACGGTCGGGACGGCGCCTCCCGCCATCAGGCCCGCCCTTGCGGCCACTCGCGCACGACGTTGTAAAGCGTGTCGCGCTCCACGGGCACTCGTCCCGCCTGGCGTATCATCGTCACAAGGTCGGAGACTGTCATCTCCTGCCCGGCCTGCGCGCCGGCGGCATGCGTGATCTTCTCCTCCACCACCGTCCCGTCGATGTCGTCCACCCCGAAATGGAGCGAGATCTGGGCGAGCTTGGGGCCGACCATGATCCAGAAAGACTTTATATGATGGAAGTTGTCGAGATAGAGCCTCGCAACCGCAAGAGACAGGAGGTCTTCCAGGCCCGTCGTATACCCCTTGGCGATCTGGGTGTTTTTCGGATGGAACGCCAGGGGGATGAACGACTGGAACCCTCCGGTCCGGTCCTGCAGCTCCCGCAGCCGGCGCAAGTGGTCGACCCGCGACTCGAGCGTCTCCACGTGCCCGTAAAGCATCGTGGCGTTGCTGCGCAGCCCCTCGGCGTGCACCGCCTCCATCACCTCCAGCCACCGGTCCCCCGATATCTTCTCGGGGCAGATGCGGTTGCGGACCTCGGGAGCGAAGATCTCCGCCCCTCCTCCGGGCAGGCTGCCCAGGCCGGCCTCCTTGAGCTCCAGGATTACGTCCCGCAGCGGGAGACCCGTGAGCCGCGAGAAATAGTCGATCTCCACCGCCGTGAACGCCTGGATGTGCATGGCCGGGAATCGATCCCTGAGCGTACGCAGCATGAGCAGGTAGAAATCGAACGGCAGGTCCGGGTGCAGTCCCCCGACGATGTGAAGCTCGGTCGCCTTCTGGCGGCTTGCTTCCTCCGCTCGGCGCATGACCTCTTCCATCGTCATCGTGTACGCCAGGGGCTCCCCCTTGGTCTTGCTGAAGGCGCAGAACTGGCACCGGTTGACGCAGATATTGGTAGGGTTGATGTGCCGGTTGACTATGAAATACACCCGGTCGCCGTTCTTCCGCCTGTTGGCGAAGTCCGCCATCTCCCCGACCGAGAGGATGTCCCGGGTCCGGAAGAGGGCGAGGGCGTCCTCATCCGACAGCCTGCGCCCCGCGTGCACCTTATCCCGTATGGTTCTTAGCGCCGCTTCCATCGCCTCCGCCCTTGCGCATCTGCTCCAGTATCCGCTCCTCCGCCCCCGTCTCCCTCGGAACGCGCGGGAGGAAGACGGAGAAGATTACTCCTTTCCCCTCCCGGTTGTCCAGCTGGATCGACCCGCCGTGCTTCTCCACGATGGCGTGGACGATCGGGAGCCCCAGGCCCGTTCCCTTCGCCTTCGTCGTGAAGAAGGGGTTGAATATATTATGGACCACGTCGTGCGGAATCCCGCCGCCGGTATCCCCGACCAGGAAGACCACGCCGTCCCCCTCGTCCGGCAGCGCGGGGCGGGCCGCGACGGTGAGCTTCCCGCCGCCTTCCATCGCCTGTATGGCGTTGGATACAAGGTTCCAGAGGACCTGGCGGAGCTGGTCCGGGTCGGCGGAAATCATAGGCGTGTCCTTCGACAAGTCCAGGTCGATCAGTATCCGCGCCTCGTCCAGGTCCTCCCGGAACATCGAGAGCGCCTCGCGGATCTCTTCGTTAAGGTCCACGCGCTTGAGCGCGGGCATGACTTCCCGGGAGAAGTACAGGGTCTGGTGGATAATCCTCTCCAGCCGCTGCACCTCCCTGAGGATGATGCGCGTGTAACGGCCGGAGGTCGCGGAGTCCTGCTCCTCGCCCTGCCCCTTGCGCGCCAGCCTCGCGGCGAATCCTCCAATGACGGTCAGCGGATTCTTGATCTCGTGAGCTATCTTGGCGGCCATCTCGCCCAGCGCGGCCAGCTTTTCGCTGTGCACCAGGCGGCCCTGGGTCGCGCGCAGGTTCTCGAGCGCATTCTCGAGGCTCTCGTACAGCGAGGCGTTCTCCATCGCCAGGCAGGCCTCGGAGGCGAACATCGTGAGGATCCGGATGTCCTCGTCCGTGATCTCCCGCTCGCGGAACATGTTGTCCACGTATATGGCGCCGCGCGCCTCCCCCTTGAAGACCAGCGGCACCACGGCGAAGGAGTCGGGATGCTTTCCGCAGAACCATCGGGCATGTTCCGAGGGGGGAAGGCCGCATCCGGTACGGGTGCGGACCGGCCGCTTCTCCAGGACGGACTTCGCGACGAGGCATCCGGATCCCAGGATCGGGAGGCTCAGCCGCTCGACGTCGTCCCACAGCAGCTCGCGGAACTCCTCCCCCTCCGTCCCGGGTTCGCCGGTCCCGGGCGCCTCCTGCGAGAGGTCGACCGTCCGCCGCGCGTCCTTCCGGTCGCGCGGCCCCATCCCCATGCGGGCGGCCAGCGTGAGGCCGTCCTCCGAGGGCAGGAACAGGATCGCGCGGCTGAAATTCAGCCCCGTCGGGGAGG
>DATBLU010000180.1:0-1768 GCA_036555205.1 Candidatus Deferrimicrobiaceae bacterium | reverse complement strand
TAAGCCGCTTTCACGGTCTTATAGGGGCGGATCAGAACTTCCGCCGGGATGCCGAGGCCCTTATGTAACCGCCGGATCATTTCGACCGAGAGGGGGCGTTTCCGGTTGAGGACTTCCGAGACACGGGCGCGGCTTCCGATGTATGCTTCCAGGTCGCGCCGGGTCAGGCCCTGCTGTTCCACGCGGAACTTGATCGCCTCGATAGGGTCGGGAGGATCGATAGGTTGATGCTCATCCTCATACGCCTCGACAAGAATCGACAGCACTTCCAGCCTATCCGCCTCGGATGATCCGGGCGGGGCATTGAGAAGCCCGGTGATTTCCTTCAGCGCCTCTTTGTAGGCGGCCTTGGTTTTAATCGGTTTCAGTTCCATCGCGCCGTTCTCCTCCACTCAGATAGTCGCAATATACCCTATCGGGGATCAAGTGCGGATTACGGGGAATTTTCGGGGGGAATGGTGGAAAAGAGCGCCCCTCCCCCTCACGGGCGGGAGGAAGAGGGGCGCCCGGGCTTTATACCGTTGCGGCTACCGGCGGCTCCATGCGGGCGCGCCGTCCGCGCCCCGGAGCTTGAGGATCGCATCGCCCTTCTTCACCTCGGCGGCGATGATCGCCGGCTTTCCGCTCTTAAGGGTTATACGGGAGCCCTTGACCTCCACCTTGTCCTTCTCGGCTATCTTTACCTCCTGCTTGTCCAGGTACCACGACGGCCCCAGGCTGACGGGGATTTCCTCCTTTTCCGTCTTCACCAGCAGGTGAACGCCGTATCCGACGCGCCTGCGGTGCGTCAGTTTCTTGACCTGGACCACTTCTCCGCTGATCGTCTCGACGGTTTTGGGATCGAACATGCGCTGGTACCGGTCCCCTACGGCAGGCATCTTGTCAACTGCCGCCGGCATCTTGTCGCCTGCGGCAGGCGCCTTGGGAGCTTCCTCGGCGGCGAACGCCGCTGCGGAAAACATGAGTCCCAGCGCGGCCAGCACGGCCATTGGAACCAGGAACTTTTCCTTCTTCATCGTTCTTCTCCTCCTTGTGAAAATTACGATGCTCCTTATGCCGTGTATAACCCCGCGACCCGGCGGAATGTTTCAAACGGCGAAATGGGCGTGGAACGGATTGGTTATTTCGCGCCGGTCGCGGCGATCGACCGCGAGCGAACGATGGAGAACGCCGCGTATGCGATGAGAATCGCGGAGACGATCTGCGATTCGGAGAACGGCCCCAGAAATCCACGCGGGTCGTCGCGGAAGATCTCCAGGAAGGAGCGGACGACGCCGTACATGATTATCATGGTCCAGAACAGCATGCCGGGGGTCTTGAACCGGTCCCGCGTCGCGTACAGGATCCCGAATATGGCGAATCCCCCCAGCGACTCGTAGATCTGCGTAGGGTGCAGGTGCACGCCCAGGGGGGCGAGCGAGGCCGGGTCGGTGAAGACGATCGCCCATGGCACGGTCGTGAGCTTCCCGAAGCAGCACCCGGCGGCCGTGCAGCCGATCCGCCCGAACGCAAGCCCCAGCGGGATGCCGAGGGATGAAGCGTCTGCCACGGGGAAAAACGGCATGCTATGCCGCTTCAGGAAATAGGCGCACACCGCCACGGCGGCCAGGAACCCGCCGTAGAAGACGAGCCCCCCGTTCCAAAGCTTGAAGATCTCGGAGGGGGCCGAGCTGTATTGGTCCCAGTAGACGATGACGTGGAATAGGCGCGCTCCGGCGATGGCCGAGAGCACCACCCAGAAGCCCATGTCGAAGAACTTGTCCCGGTC
>DATBLU010000139.1:0-1666 GCA_036555205.1 Candidatus Deferrimicrobiaceae bacterium | reverse complement strand
GTGGACGTCTACGGCGTCTCCTTCCCGGGCGCGCCGGGCGTGGTGATCGGGCACAACCCGGAGATCGCGTGGGGATTCACCAGCGCGATGCTTGACGACGCCGACTTTTTCGTGGAGAAGGTCGACGGGGACATGGTGATGTCCCGCAGGAAGTGGGTGCCGCTCGTGCGCAGGGTGGAGACGATAGCGGTCAAGGGGGGAAAAAGCGAGGCGGTGACCGTCCTTGAGACGCCGCGCGGGCCGATCCTCTCGCCGGTGCTGCACGGGGTCTCATCCCCGCTGTCTTTCCACTGGGTGGGATACGACGGCGGGGATCCGGTAGGCGCCCTTTACGCGCTGAACCGCGCGAAGAATCGCGAGGAGTTCCTCACGGCCCTCTCCGGCTTCCCGCATCCCGCGCAAAACGTGGTGTACGCCGACGTGAAGGGCAACATCGGCGTCGTGCTGGCGGGAAGGATACCGGTGCGCAAGGGGGGCTCCGCCCTGCTCCCCGTTCCGGGCGACACCGGGGAATACGACTGGAGCGGATTCGTCCCGTTTGCCGGGAATCCGCGCGTCTGGAATCCTCCGGAGCAGTTCGTCGCAGCCGCCAACTTCCCGCCCGCGGGAAAAGCGTTTCCCCACTACCTGTCGCGTCTCTACGAGCCTGCGGACCGGGGAAGGCGGATCATGGGCATGCTCGGCGGGAAAGATAAATTCTCCGCCGATTCCTTCGAGCGGATGCAGACGGATGTGCTTCTGCCGGACGCGTCCAGGGCCGTTACCCTGGCCATACAGGTCGCAAGGAAGCGGGAGTCGGAGTCGCCCGTTTTCCGGGAGGCGGCGACGATACTCTCCGAGTGGGACCTGGCCGCCGGGGCGGACAGCAGGGGGGCGCTCCTTTACGAGGTCTTCTACGAGAAGTTGATGGAAAACGTGTACCATCACCAGCTCGGCGACGAGCTGTACGAGGAGTTTTCCCGATCGTCCCGCCTCGCGTGGAACGCCATGGACAGGGTGATCGAAAGGGGCGACTCGCTCTTTTTCGCGGACGAGGCCACCGGGCGGAAGGATTCACTGGAGGACCTGGCGGCCAGGTCTCTCTTTTCGGCAATGTCGTTTCTCAAGGACCGGCTGGGGAACGTATCCTCGACCTGGACGTGGGGAAGGCTTCACCAGGTGACCTTCGAGCATCCTTTCGGCAAGAAAAGGTATTTTCAGCGCTGGTTCAACATAGGGCCCAATTCGGTGGGCGGCGACGGGAAGACGGTGTTCAAGGAGGAATTCCGGCACGGAACGGATTTCCAGGTGCTGGTCGGACCCGCGATGCGCCAGGTGGTCCCTGTCGGATTCAGGCCGAAAGCGCGCTCGGTGATAACGACGGGGGCGTCCGGCCATTTCTTCGAAAGGCATTACCGCGACCAGAGCGATCTCTGGCTGTCGGGAAAGACTCACCCGGCATGGACAGAAAGGGAGGATATCGAAGCGAACGCGGAAGCCCGCCTCAAGCTCACCCCGAAAAACTGAATAAGACCATCTCTCATCGTCCCCGGTCGCGGGAAGCCCTCTTAAGGAAGAACCGTTCCACGAGGTAGAAAGCGACCGGCAGGGCCACGATCACTCCGACCACTTTCAAGGCCAGGCGCAAGGTGCGTGAGGCGATGCCCGCAAATCCTGCGATCAAGTC
>DATBLU010000167.1:0-4429 GCA_036555205.1 Candidatus Deferrimicrobiaceae bacterium | reverse complement strand
GCTTGCCGGGCGCAAGGCTAGGAGGGTCCCGATGAAACGGAAAACGAAAGGGCTGTCCCGGCGGGAGTTCATAAAAGCGGCAGGACTGGGAGCGGTGGCGGCGGGGTTCGGCGCCAATATCATCATTCCCGGAAAGGCCCGGGCGGCGAAGCATACGCTTCGCATCCTGCAATGGAACCACTTCGTGCCCGGCTACGACAAGTGGTTCAACGGCACGTACACGAAGGAATGGGGCCAGAAGAACGACACGGAAGTGATCGTCGACAACATCGGGCTGGCGGGAATCAACTCGAGGGCCGCCGCCGAGGTTTCGGCCCAGAAAGGTCATGACCTTTTCATGTTCCTGTGGCCGCCGCCGGTCTACGAAGACCAGGTGATCGACCACACGGAGATCTACAAGGAGTGCGAGCGCAAGTACGGCAAGCCGATCGATCTCGCCGTCCGCAGCACGTTCAACCCGAAGACGAAGAAGTATTTCGGCTTTTCCGACAGCTACGTCCCGGACCCGGTGAACTACCGCACGGACCTGTGGGGCGACGTCGGCGTAGTTCCCGATACGTGGGACGACCTGCGCATCGGGGGCCGCAAGGTCAAGGAGAAGCACAAGCTCCCGGTAGGGATCGGGCTCTCCGCCGAGATCGACACCGGCATGGCCATGCGCGCCATCCTCTACTCGTTCGGGGGCTCGGTCCAGGACGAGCGGGGGAACCTGGTTATAAACTCGAAGAACACGCTCGAGGCCATCAAGTTCGTAAAGGCCCTTTACTCGGAAGCGATGAGCCCGGAGGTTTTCGCGTGGGACGCATCCTCGAACAACAGGGCGATGCTCGCCGGCACGGTGTCCCTGGTCCTGAATGCGATCTCGGTTACCCGGGAGGCCGAGAACAAGCAGATGGACATTCATAAGCGGATCGGACTTGCCAAGGCGCCCAAGGGCCCGGTGCGCCGGATCGGCCTCGAACACGTAATGGACGTCTACGTGATCTGGAAGTTCGCAGAGAACATAGAGGGGGCGAAGAAATTCCTCATCGACTACGTGGGCAACTTCCGCCAGGGGTTCCTCGCCAGCGAGTACTACAACTTCCCCTGCTTCCCCAAGCAGGTCCCCGACATTGAAAAGCTGATCTCCCACGACCCCAAGGCGTTCCCGCCGGACAAGTACAAGGTGCTTTCCGACGTGCTCACCTGGGCCACGAATGTTGGATACCCCGGCTACGCCAACGCGGCGATCGACGAGGTATTCAGCACGTGGGTGCTCAACACCATGTTCGGGGAAGTGGCGTTCGGGAAGGAGACCCCGGAGAACGCCTTGAAGAAGGCGGAAGCGCGCTGCAAGGAAATCTGGGCGAAATGGAAGGAGAAGGGGAAGGTCTGACGAAACTTCACACGGGGAAGGGCGGCAGTCTCTGTGGCAATCGTTGAGACCCGGGACATCCGGAAACATTTCGGCGAGGTCCGGGCCGTCGACGGCGTCAGCATCGCGACCATGGACAGGGAGTTCCTGGTCCTGCTGGGGCCTTCGGGGTGCGGCAAGACAACGCTCCTGCGGATGATCGCGGGCCTGGAGCGTCCGACTTCGGGCGATATTCTCATAGGCGACCAGGTGGTCACGGAGCTCTCTCCGCGGGAGCGCAAGACCGCGATGGTCTTCCAGAGCTACGCCCTCTATCCCCACATGACGGTCTTCAACAACATCGCGTTCCCTCTCAAGGCGCAAGGGTTCCCCGGAGGCGACATCGGGCGGAAGGTCGAGTGGGCCGCCTCGATGTTCGGAATCGAGAAGCTCCTCGACCGCAAGCCCCGGGCGCTTTCCGGCGGCGAGAGACAGCGGGTCGCGCTGGCGAGGGCGATGGTTCGGGACCCGTCCGTCTTCCTGCTGGACGAGCCGCTCTCCAACCTGGACGCGAAGCTTCGGAACTCCGCGAGGGAGGAGCTGCAGCAGTTCCAGCGGCAGGTGGGCACCACGACGATCTACGTGACGCACGACCAGGTGGAGGCGATGGGGCTGGGCGACCGGATCGCCGTGATGGAGCGCGGCGTGGTGCGCCAGCTCGGCACCCCGCAGGAGGTCTACGACGATCCCGCCGACACTTTCGTCGCGGGATTCCTCGGTTCGCCGCCGATGAACCTGGTGGACAGACAGGGGGAGATCGTGGGCTTCCGCCCCGAGAAGCTCCTTCCGAAGACGGTCTTCCAGGCCCAGGAGGGGCTGATCCCTCTCCGGTTCCACGTGACCCGCGTGGAGAACCTCGGAGCAGACCGGCTCATTTACGGAACGCTGGGGGACCCTTTCCCGGACGCGAAGGCGATCGCCAACCTCCCGTACACGCTCCCGGGGCGGATCCGGCCGGGAGAGATTCACGATTTCGCCCTCAGGGAGAAGGACCTGCGCTTCTTCGACCGGGCCACGGGCTTAAAGATCCCGCGCAACCCCGCGGTGGAACGCAAATGAGCGTGCTCGAACGGGAGATGCCGGCCCCGCCCCGCAAAAAGGGCCGCCTGGCACTATATCTTGACGACGATAGGCGCCTCGGCCGCACGATGCTCGCGCCGGCGGTCCTCTATATCGTCCTGCTCGTCGGATTCCCCTTCCTGCTGGCCCTCTACTACAGCGTGAGCGATGTCACCGTGGGCGCCCGGGAACTATCGTTCGTGGGGCTCGAGAACTTCCGCAGGGCCTTGCGCAACCCCACCTTCCTCACGGCGTTGAAGAACACGTTCATCTTCACCATCGTCTCGCAGATCGTGGTCGTCGTCCTGGCCAAGGCGCTGGCGCTGGCATTCATGAAGGAGTTCCGGGGAAAGCGGCTCGTGCGCTTCCTGGTCCTGCTCCCCTGGGTGGCGCCGATCTCCCTGGGGGCGATCGGGTGGCTCTGGACCCTGGACTCCGTCTACAGCGTCATCAACTGGACGCTTCGGGACCTCGGGCTCCTTGCCCCCGGAACATGGCCCATCTGGCTGGGGCAGCCAACGCTTGCGATGGCATCGGTCGTCACGGTGCACGTCTGGCGCCTGCTTCCCCTGGCCACGGTGATAATACTTGCGGGGCTCACCTCGATCCCGCAGGACCTGCACGACGCAGCCGAGATGGACGGGGCGGGCGCATTCCGGCACCTCTTCCAGGTGACCGTTCCCCTGGTGCTCCCGATCATGCTCGTCGCCGTTCTCTTCGGCCTGGTCTTCACCTTCACCGACATGATCGTGATCTATGTACTGACGCGGGGGGGACCCTTCGACACGACCCAGGTGCTGGCCTCGTACGCCTACTTCACCGGCATCGACGGGGGGGACCTGGCGGGAGGGTCGGCCATCGCGCTTTTCCTTTTCCCGGTGCTCGCCGCGGCGGCGATCCTGATCCTGCGGCTCGCCCGCCGCACGGAGGTGACGTAGATGGCAAGGACCTCGCGCAAATTGAGGGACGCAGGCCTGGGCGCGCTCAATTTCGGAGTCATCGCGGCGTTTGTCGCATTCGCCGCCTTCCCGTTCTACTGGATGCTCATCACGATGTTCAAGGACACGATCGACCTGCTCAACCCGACCAACAATCCCTGGATCTTCAACCTTCCGCCCACGCTCGAGAACCTGCGTCTCCTCTTCCACGAGACCCTCTACGTCAGGTGGCTGTGGAACACCGCCTTCGCCGGGGTGCTCGTGGTCCTGATCACCCTGTTCGTCGCGGTCCCCGCGGGTTACAGCCTTGCGCGCTTGACAGGCAGATCCGGTGAGCACCTGGGGATCGGAATATTTCTCACCTACCTCGTCCCGCCGACGATCCTTTTCATCCCCCTTTCCCGGGTGGTCAGCACGCTCGGACTCCAGGACTCGCTCTGGTCGCTAGTGCTCGTCTACCCGAGCTTCACAGTCCCCTTCTCCACGTGGCTCATGATGGGCTTCTTCAAGGCGATCCCAAAGGACATCGAGGAGGCCGCGAGGATGGACGGAGTAAGCCGCTTCGGGGCTTTCCTGAAGATCGCGATGCCCATGTCGCTCGCCGGGATCTTGACCGTTGTGATCTTCACCTTCACCCTCGTCATGCAGGAGTTCGTGTACGCCCTGACGTTCATCACGGACGCGAGGCGCTTCACGGTGAGCGTGGGGGTGCCGACGTTTCTCGTGCGGGGGGACGTCTACTTCTGGGGGTCTATGATGGGCGCCTGCTTCATCGCGAGCGTTCCCATCGCACTCGTCTACAATTTCTTCGTCGACCGCTTCGTCGCAGGGTTCACGGTCGGCGCGATCCGGTAGGCCGGCCGGTCCGGCAAGGGGCGCAAGGCGTCACTTCCGGGTTTTCGGTTTCCACTCCCGCTTCCGCCGCTGCGCCTCTGCAACCTGGTCCGGGGTCATCTTGGATGCGAGGTTTTCCCGGTTCTTCAAGGCGTTGATGCTGTCGTCTAGCCTATTCTCCGGAGCTCGGGCCGCGGCAAGGTCG
>DATBLU010000166.1:0-6750 GCA_036555205.1 Candidatus Deferrimicrobiaceae bacterium | reverse complement strand
CCCCCGTCGCCGATCTCGCCCTGGAGCTCGTCGAACGAATGCGACATCAGGATCCTGCGCCCCCCGATTTCGCAGATATGGGGCCCCCGGTGGAACCGGTTCCCGGAGGCCGCCTGCAGCCCCGCCTTGTCCGAGTCGTTGTTTCCGAAAACACCCACGAGCGGGATTCCGCTGGCGCTGAACGGCTCGATCAGCCGAGGGGAGCAGACGTCGCCGAGATGCAGGATGGCCTCCGCGCGCTCACGCAGGAAGACGGACAGGACGTCGGCGGCGCTGTCCAGGTTGTCGTGCGAGTCGGAGAGGACCCCCACCTTCACTTCGCCCTCACCTCACTCCCCTATCGCTTCCAGCAGCGCCGCGCGGATTTCCTCCAGACGGCTTTCGCTCGTGATCTTCCCCAGGCCCCGGTCCGTCAGGTAGAAGACGTCGGCCACCTGGTCGGCCTTCGTGGAGATCTTGGACAGGGCGATGTCGATCCCCATTCCCGCCAGCGTCCGGGTGATGTCGTAGAGGAGGCCGATGCGGTCGTAGGTGAAGATGTCCACGACCGTGTAGCGCGAGGAAACCGAATTGTCGAAGACCACCCTGGTTGGGCGGTACCTGGAAACCTTCTCCCGGACGAACCGCGCTATCTTGCGCTCGGCCATGAGCTGCTCCACCGTCGTCTCGCCGCGCAGCACGGCGGACAGGTCCTGAAGCGCCCGGTTCTTCTTGGGGTCCACCAGCAGGCTTTTCCCCATGTAGGAGACGTAGAAGGTGTCCAGCGCGACGCCGTCGACCGAGGTGGCGATCGTGGCGTTCAGGATGTTGATCCCGTTGGCCGACAGCGTCCCGGCGATCCTGGCGAAAAGGCCCCGTTCATCGTTCCAGACTATGATCAGCTCGGAGGCGCCGGATTCCTTGTAATCGATCGACTCGATGCGCGGCTCGGTCCGGTCGAATTCCGACAGCAGCCGGATGTGATACGAAAACCGCCCGTCCGGCGTCCCCAGGAAATAGCGGTCGTCGAACCTGGACAGGTACGCGTCGACCTCCGCCCGCGGGAGGGCCGAGAGCCACTCCCGCACCTGTTCGCGGCGCTGCAACGGACGCTCCTCGTACACCCTCTTGAGCTTCCCGGTCTCGAGGATGTTCTTCGCCTTGTCGTAGAGCTCGGCCAGGAGCATCGCTTTCCATTGCGTCCAGACGTCGGGCCCCACCGCGCGAAGGTCGGCGTAGGTGAGCAGGTAGAGCGCGTCCAGCCGGGGCTGGGTCGTCACCACGTCCGTGAACGAAAGGATGAGCTCGATGTCGTGCAGATCCCGGCGCTGGGACGTGTGCGCCATCAGCAGGTGCTGCTCCACGAGGAAGACGAGGTCGGATGTCTCCGCCTCGGAAAGCCCCATCCGCGGGCCGATCCTGGCCGCCATCTCGGCGCCGAGCCGCGAATGCCCGTGCCCCTTCCCCTTCCCGATGTCGTGGATGAGGGTCGCGAGATTCAGGAGGTCCTTGCGCGGGACCGAGCGGTAGACCTTCATGAAATCCTCTTCATCCCTGGTTCGCGTGGAGGCGGTTTCCAGCCTGGCGAGGACGCTCGCCGCGCGTATGGAGTGTATGTCGACCGTGTAGGTGTGGTAGATGTCCCGCTGGACCTTGCTGTACAAGGGGGCGAACTCCGGCATGTACCGCCCCAGGAACCGGCACTCGTTCATCGCGAGCAGCGTTTCCCTCAGCCAGTTCGGGTCGGACAGGATCTCCAGGAAGAGCCGCCCGGCCCTTGGATCCTCGCGGAACTCCTGCCCGGCCGCAGGGAGCGCACGCTGGATCTGCTTCTTGGCCTCGACGGAGAGCACCGAATGGGTTTTCTGCATCGTCCGGAAGAATTCGAGGATGTTCACCGGGTCCTTGTGGAAGGAGGTGCTGTCCTTGAGGCTCAGCTTCCCCCGGTAGAGGATGCCGGCTCCCGCGGTGGTTTTCCTGCGGATCGAGAAGAAGGACCTGCGGCCCCCGTCGGGCAGGAACCTGTCGACCTCGTCCAGGAGCTCGTCGGCGAGGTGGGCGACGGAAGAGGCGTGCATGTAGTACGCCCGCATGAACCGCTCCACGCCGTAATGCTTTCCGAAGGTCCGGTAGCGGAACAGGTCCGCCATCTGCTCCTGGACCTCGAAGGAAAGGACGTCGGTCTTTTTCCCCGTGAGGAAGTGCAGCTCGTTGCGGACCCGGAACAGGTAGGAAAGGCCGTGGTGGATGGCCTTGATCGTGCCGGATCCGACCACCCCCTTGTTCCGCAGGTCGAGCAGGCTGCGGCACTTGTACTTGATTCGGGCCGTCCAGATGGCCGTGTGGAGGTCCCGCAACCCTCCCCTGCCCTCCTTGACGTTGGGCTCCAGCACGTAGACCGTGGAGCCGAACTTCGCGTGCCGGCTCCGCATCTCCTTGATCTTCTTCTCGATGAACTTGTCGGCGTCAGAGTAGAAGAGGAACTTCTCTATGTCCTTCTCGGCGTCGCCGAAGAACGCCTCGTCCCCCGCGATGAACCGGTAGTCCAGGAGCGCGGTCCGGATCGAATCGTCGGACGCGGCCATCCGGATCGTCTCCTTGATGTTGCGCACGCTGTGCCCTACCTCCAGGCCAAGGTCCCACAGCGGGTAGAGCATCCATTCGGTGATGGCCTCGACGTAGCGGTCCACCTTGTATGGATGGAGGAACAGCAGGTCGATGTCGGATTTGGGGCAAAGCTCCTTCCTGCCGTACCCCCCCACCGAGACGACCGCCATCCGATACCTCAAATCCGGAGCGGACGACAGGAACCTCTGCCTCGCCCGTTCGTGCAGGGCCCCGATGACGGCGTCCATGGCCTCCGAGTACCGCCGGCAGGCGTCGACCCCGTCGGAGACGGCGTCCCGCTGCTCGTCGCGCAGGACGGACAATGTAGCGGAAAGATAGGCCTTCAGGTAGTCGAGGAGCTCGCGGTCGGACAACACCTCGCCGGCGGAAGGAAGCGTGAAGGCGGGCGGCGACATGGCGTCCCCGTCACATGCCCGCATGGGCAAGCGCGCCCTTTTTCCCGTAGTAGCGGATGGCCTCGACGACGCTGTCCGCTATGGTCGAAACGTATTCGGTGTCGTAGAGGCGGGACTCTTCGCGCCTGTTGGTGATGAAGGACGCCTCGACAAGCACCGCCGTCATCCGCGCGCCGACCAGGACATAGAACGGCGCCTGCTTCAGCCCCAGGTCGGATACCCTGCCGAACCGGCCGTTCACGTTCTTCACGATGGCGTCGTTGACGGTCTTGGCGAGCCTCAAGGATTCCTTTTTGCGCCCGTAGGTGGACAGGTCGTCGATGATGAACTTGACGGCCGTCAGCTTCGCCACGGGCACGCCGTTCTCGCGGGCGGCGAGCTCGAGGGAATGCCGGTCGCTGCTTGCGCGGCTCAAGACGTAGGTCGATATCCCCTCCGCCTTCCGGTTGGGGCTGGCGTTGACATGAAGCGAGACGAACAGGTCGGCCCGGGCCTCGTTCGCCATCGCGGTGCGCTCCTCCAGGGGTATGAACACGTCGGCATCCCTGGTCATCATCACCTCGAACGACTCGTCCTGCCGAAGCCTGTCGCGCACCATCCTGCCCAGTGCCAGCACGACGTCCTTCTCCTTCAGGCCGGTCGAACCTATCGCGCCGGGGTCCTTGCCGCCGTGCCCCGGATCGAGCATCACGCGGATCCTGTCCCGCCAGGGGACGGGCCGCTGCGCGGCGTTGTCCTGCGGCTTCGCGGATCCCGCGGGGGACGCGCTTTCCGCCTTGCCGTCGATGTCGACTATGATGCGCGAGGGGTCCGTCATCGCGAAGACCCTGTAGCTGCTCTCCCTCTCCAGGTCGACCACGACGCGGACTATCCCCTTGCGGAACCGGCCGGCGCGCACCACCTTCAGAAGGCCGTTTCGCACCTGGACCGGTTTTTTCAGGATCTCCCCACCGATTTCCGCCCCCTTGATATCGATGAAGATCCGCGGGGGGAGGTTGCGCTCCGGGTCCGCGCGAAGGAAGTTCGCCTCGTACTGCGCCTCGTCGGCCAGGTCGACGGCGACTCGCGTGTATTCGTCGTTGGTCCAGAAGCGGATGCCGGTTACGGCGACGTGGCGCGGAGATGAAAGTGACAGCTGGGGCAGGACCAGGAGAAACGCGGCCAGAAAGGCCGCACGTAAAATTGGCGTGAGTGGGCTCACGGCTTTCCCTTGAACATCCTCGCTTTCCACTCCGCGAGACGAAGGAGCGCGTCAAGCGGCGAAAGTCGGTCCGGCTCCGCCCTGCGGATTTCCTCCAGAACGGCCTCCTCTTCCGATGAGCGCCTGCCGCCGAACAGCTTCATCTGCGCCGCGGCGACGCCCTGGGATGCGCCCGGGCCGGCGATATTGGGCAACCCGTACTCATTATACTCGGCGGACTCGAGGTTTTTCAAAATATCTCGGGCGCGGGCCACCACGCCCTCCGGGATTCCGGCCAGGCGCGCGACCTGGATCCCGTAGGACTTGCTGGCGCTCCCCGGGTCGATCCGTCGCAGGAAGATGATGTCCCCCTGCCACTCCCGGACCGCCACGTGGAAGTTCTGCGCGCGGGAGGACGTCTGGACGATGTCGGTCAGCTCGTGGAAATGGGTGGCGAACAGCACCTTCGGCCGGTGCGGCGAGTCGTGCAGGTGCTCGGCGACGGCCCAGGCGATGCTCAGCCCGTCGAAGGTGCTCGTGCCGCGGCCCACCTCGTCCAGCACGACGAGCGTGCGCGGGGTGAGCCCGGAAAGGATCCGGGCCGTTTCGCGCATTTCCACCATGAAGGTGCTCTCGCCCCGGGAGATGTCGTCCGCTGCCCCGATCCGCGTGAAGATGCGGTCGACCACGCCGATCTCCGCCTTCTCGGCCGGCACGAACGATCCCATGTGCGCCAGGAGAACGATAAGGGCGACCTGCCGTATGTATGTGGACTTGCCGGCCATGTTGGGCCCGGTCAGGACCGCCATCTGGCACCCGTCGGGCGACAGGCGGCAGTCGTTGGGAACGAAAGCGTGGCGGCCGAGTATCTTCTCGACGACGGGGTGCCTGCCGTTCTCGATCGCTATGTCTCGCCCGGCGTTGACTATCGGCCTGCCGTACCCTCCCGCGGCCGCCAGGTCGGCGAACGAGAGCAGCACGTCGATTTCGGCCAGGCTTTCCGCCGCCCGGACGATCTCCGGCAGAAAACCTTTAAGCTCCTGGCGAAGCGCGAGGAAGAGCTCTTCTTCCAGCGCGTTTCGCTCTCCCTCCGCGCGCAGCACCCTCGCCTCGAAGTCCTTGAGCTCCGGCGTTATGAACCGCTCGGCGTTCACGAGCGTCTGCTTGCGGATATAGTCGTCGGGGACGCGGTCGAGGTTGGACCTCGATATCTCGATATAGTAGCCGAATACCCGGTTGTACCGGATCTTGAGGCTCGATATGCCCGTGCGCCCCCGCTCCCGCTCTTCCATCTCCGCTATGGCGCTCTTGCCGTGGGTCAGCAGGTGCACGAGCTCGTCGACGCGGGGGTCGAATCCCTCCCGGATGATCCCCCCTTCCCGAAAACCCGCGGGCAGCTCGTCGCCGAGCGCGGCGGAGATCTTCCCCACGGCGGCGGAGTGGTCGCCCGCCCTCTCCCGCGCGCGCACCAGGAGAGGCGAGTACGCGTTGGCGAGGACCTCGCGGACCTCGGGCACCAATTCAAGGGTGTCGGCCATTGCGGCGATGTCCCGTGGGCCGGAGCGGTCCTGGGCCAGGCGCGATGCCAGGCGCGACAGGTCCGACATCCCGGACAGCAGTCGGGAGAGCTCCTGTCTTGCGGGCTGCACCTCCAGAAGCTCCGCGACGGCGTCGTGCCGCTCGCCGATCCTGGCCGGGTCGACAAGCGGCGCGGACATCCAGGCCCGAAGCAGCCTCGCTCCCATGGGGGTGCCGGTGCGGTCGATGGCCCAGAGCAGGCTCCCCCGCCGCTCCCCCGCCATGCTGGAAAATATCTCCAGGGTCCGGACCGCGGTCTCGTCCATGGACAGGTATCGGCGCCCCTCGCGCTCCCGCACGCAGGATATGTCGGCAAGGGCCGCAGGCTGGTGAATGTGGAGGTAGTAAAGGGCCGCCCGGACGACGCCCCTGGCCGGATGGTCCGGGCCGGGCATCCCTTCCGGCTCGGACGGCGGGGAAAACGATCCCGCCGCGCCGGCGGACAGCGACGTGTGGAGTTTCCCTTCGAGGATCCGCCGGAACCGGTCGGAGGGAGGATCACCCTCCCCGGCAAGCGAGACGACTTCCGCCGGGGCGAGCCGGAAGAGCGCGTCCGCGAGCGCCTCTTCGGAGTCGCACGCCTCGTAGAAGAACTCGCCCGTCGTCGCGTCGAGCGCCGCGTATGCGAACGGCGGAAGGAAACGCACCGCCGCCAGAAAATTGTTTCCGCGCGCGTCCAGGCACTCCTCGTGGAACACCAGGCCCGGCGTCACTACCTCGGTGACCTCCCTGCGGAACAGCCCCTTCCCGCCGGGCTCCTCGATCTGCTCGCAGATCGCCACCTTGCAACCCTGGCGGATGAGCTTCGACAGGTATGCGTTGCGGGCGTGATACGGTACCCCGCACATAGGGATGTTCGATTCCTTGTCCCGGCTCGTGAGCGCGATGTCCAGGAGCCGCGAGGCGCGTATGGCGTCCTCGAAGAACATCTCGTAGAAGTCGCCCATGCGGAAGAACAGGATGCAGTCCCGGTAACGGGACTTGATCTCC
>DATBLU010000115.1:0-7311 GCA_036555205.1 Candidatus Deferrimicrobiaceae bacterium | reverse complement strand
GCAGCGCCGGAGGACGCGATCCTCAGGAAAATCGACTCCGCCTACGAGAAGATACACGCCCCGGAGCGGGAGATCGTCGAGGGGCTGGGGGGCGAGTGGGACCTGGACGCGGAGGCGGTCATCGAGGAGACGAGGGACCTCCTCGAGTCCCCCGACGAGGCGCCGGTCATCAAGTTCGTCCATTCGCTGCTCTTCCGCGCGATCAAGGAACGCTCGAGCGACATCCACGTGGAGCCCTACGAGAAGGAGCTGGTGGTCCGCAACCGCGTGGACGGCATCCTCTACCAGACGGTGGCCGCCCCGCGCAAATGGCACGCGCCCATCGTGTCGCGCATCAAGGTCATGGCCGGGCTGGACATAGCCGAGCGGAGGCTTCCGCAGGACGGCCGGATCAAGATCCGCCTGGGCGGAAACGAGATCGACATCCGCGTGTCGATAGTCCCGACCGCGTTCGGGGAGAGGGCCGTGCTTCGCCTTCTGGATCGTTCGAGCCTGGCGCTCGGCCTGCAGGACATAGGCATGTCGCCCGACGACCTGTCCCTCTTCGAGCGATACTTGAGCCGGTCCAACGGCATCATCCTGGTGACCGGGCCCACCGGCTCCGGAAAGACCACCACCCTTTACGGGGCATTGCGGCGCCTCGACTCCGGGACCAAGAACATCATCACCATCGAGGACCCGGTGGAATACCAGATCCAGGGGATCGGCCAGATCCAGGTCAACCCGAAGATACAGCTGACCTTCGCGGGCGGGCTGCGGTCGATCCTGCGCCAGGACCCGGACATCATAATGGTCGGCGAGATCCGCGACGTGGAGACCGCCGAAATAGCGATCCAGGCGTCTCTCACGGGCCACCTCGTGCTGTCGACCCTGCACACCAACGACTCCGCCAGCGCTGTGACCCGCCTCGTGGACATGGGGATCGAGCCGTTCCTCGTGGCCTCCTCGCTCTCCGTCGTCATGGCGCAGCGGCTGGTCCGGAAGCTGTGCCCCGAATGCCGGGTCCCCTACACGCCTACGCCTGCGCAGTGGGGCAACCTTGGGTTGACCGCCGCCCCTTCCGTGCCGTTCTACGCCCCCACGGGGTGCTCCGCCTGCCTGAACACGGGATACAGGGGCCGCGTGGGCCTCTTCGAGATACTTCCGGCGGACGACCGCGTGCGGGCCCTGATCCTTACGCGCTCCGACGCGGACGGAATCAAGTCGTTCGCGGTTTCGCGAGGAATGCGCACGATCCTTTCCGCGGGAGCCGCGAAGGTGTGCGAGGGAGTCACCTCGGCGGAAGAGGTCCTGCGGGTAACGCAGGAAGACTAGCGGTCAGCGACGGTGCCCATTTACCGCTACACGGCGATAACGAAGGCGGGCGTCGAGCAGAAAGGAAGCCTCGACGCCGAAAACCTGCCCGCAGCCCGCAGGAAGCTCCATTCAGACGGCGTATACCCGGTCACGGTCGCGGAAAGCCGCGAGGGCGCGCGCCTCTTCCCCTCCTTTTCACTCATGGGGAGCCAGGATTTCCTCCCGCTCCTGACGAGGCAGCTCTCGACCCTGGTGGGGGCCGGGGTGCCCGTGGTGTCGGCCCTGCAGTCGCTGGGCTCCCAGGTGGACGACCCTGAGGTCCGCCGCGTGATAGCCGACCTCCAGGAGGCGGTCCGCGGGGGAGTGCCGTTCGGCAAGGCGATCGAGTCCCACCCGAAGATGTTCCCGGAGCTATACGCCAGCATGGTGCGCGCCGGGGAGGAAGGCGGCATGCTTCCCCTCTCGCTTTCACGCCTGGCCGACCACCTGGAGGAGCAGGCGCGGACGCGGAACCGCGTGCGGTCCGCATTGACATATCCGATCCTGATGGCCGTAGTGGCATCGGCAGTGGTGGTATTCCTACTGACCGTGGTCGTACCCAAGATCGTCGGGGTGTTTGCCCACCTGGGAAAGGCGCTGCCGCTGCCCACCCGCATCCTGATAACGCTGACGGACGCGCTCACCGCCGGCTGGTGGGTGTTCCTCATCCTGATCGCGGGGGGGATAATCCTGGGTCGCCGGTATCTTTCCACCAACCAGGGGAAGAGGGCCCTCGATTCCCTGTTGCTGCGCCTTCCGCTCACGGGCCGCATATCCCACCTTGCGGCGCTTTCGCGCTTCTCCCGCACGCTCTCCACGCTCGTCGCGGGCGCCATACCGGTCGACCGGGCTCTTCGCATCGTCGCGCCGGTGGTGGGCAACGCCGTGATCGCCGAGCAGATAGGGGCGGCGGCGGACCGGGTCGTGGAGGGAACCGCGCTGTCGGAGGCGTTAAGGGTGCACGCCGAGATCCCTGCGACGCTCGTTCAGATGGTGGCCGTCGGCGAGGAGAGCGGAAAGCTCGACTTCATCCTCGCGAAGATGGCGGACGCCATCGACGGGGAGACCGAGGCCAGGCTGTCCCGGGTGCTCTCGCTGCTCGAGCCCCTCATCATACTGTTCATGGGTATCGTGGTCGCCGGCATAGTGGTGTCGATACTGCTGCCGCTGCTTGAAATCTCACAGATCGTCGGATAAGGAGGACCGAATGCGCTTGCCGAATAATGCGTCGTGCCGGCTTCGCCGCCAGGCCGGATTCACGCTGATCGAAATCATGGTCGTCATAGTCATCCTGGGGCTTCTGGCTGCGCTCGTCGTGCCCAAGCTCGTCGGCAGGACCGAGGAGGCCAAGCGGACCCAGACCCGCGTGCAGATCAAGAGCATCCAGCAGGCGATCGAGCTGTTCAAGCTGGACAACGGTTTCTACCCGTCCACGGAACAGTCGCTGGACGCGCTGGTGCGCATGCCCGAGTCCGGCCGGGTCCCGAAGAACTACCGCAAGGGAGGCTACCTGGACCGGGTTCCCAAGGACCCGTGGGGAAATGCGTTCGTCTACGTCTCGCCGGGGCAGCAATCGGAATACGACATCAGCTCGTACGGCGCCGACGGCGTTCCCGGCGGCGAAAACGAGGACTTGGACGTCAACTCCTGGGATGAGAAATAGCCGCGGCTTCACCCTTATCGAGCTCTCGGTCGTACTCTTCGTCCTGGGGCTCATCCTCTGGCTGGCCGCCCCCCGCCTTGCCACCGTGGGAGAACCGGGCCGCAACGGGGTCTTCCGGCAGCTTGCGTCAGGCTCGGAAGAGGCTTTCGACCTCGCGCTCTTCGAAAAAAAGGAAACGCGGCTCGTCCTCGATCCGGAATCGGGGACATATAGTTTCCAGTTGCCGGGCGGCAAAAAGGAAAATCCGTCCAGGCCGCTCGGGAGCAGGCTGACCATCACGGGTATAAGCATCGACGGATCGGAACGGCCTCTGGATATCATCACCGAGATACGATACCTGCCCGGCGGCAGGGTCCCGGCGGCGCGGATATTTTTCAGGGACAGCGGAGCCGAGGGCGGGGCGACGGACTGGACGCTCAAGATAAATCCCTTCGACGGATCCGTGGACGTCCTTCCCGGCACGGTGGTCAAGGATGCGTAGCCGGCGCCGCGCCCGCGCGGGATTTACCCTGCTCGAGGTCCTCGTCGCGCTGGCCATCCTGTCGACGACGCTGATCCTTGCGTACCGCGTCATGTCCGAAGCCATATCGTCGGCGGAGCGTTCGGAAAGATGGACCGTCGCCGCTTACCTGGGCGAAGCTTTCCTGCGCGAGTCCACGTCCACATTCCCGGAGGTCGGAGAGGCGCAGGGAAAGTTTCCCGGCCTGGACAACGCGTACGCATGGAAGCGCGAAGTCAAGCAGGCCGTCCATCCCGACGCCCGCGAGGTGGACGTTACCGTGACATGGAGCGAGGGCGAGCGCGTCGAGACCGTCACGCTCGCGGGCATAGCGATCAAATGACGTCCAGGAAACGCCCGGGCGGCTTCACGCTCGTGGAAATACTTCTTGCGCTTGCGATCCTCTCCGTCGTCCTCGTGCTGCTGCTGTCTTCTTTCACCGGGGCAAGCCGCGGGCTCGATATCCTGACGGAGCGCTCGGCCAGCTTCCGCCAGGTCCGGATCGCGATGGACCGCCTGGGCACCGACCTCCAGGGCGCATTCTCCGCGACCGGCGTCGAGGCCGTCGCTTTTACGTGCAGCCAGGACCAGTTCTCGGGCAAACCCGCCTCGACCGTGATATTCACCGCCTACACCCTCCCCGATGTCACGGGCGCCCGCCCGCCGTCGGACCTCGTCAAGATAAAGTATTTCACGAGGATCAGCGAAGACGGGAAATTCATCGAGCTTCGCCGGGAGCAATCGGACCTCCCCCTCGTGGAAAACAGGATAACGACCGGCGAGTCGCGGATGGCATCGCGCCTTCAGGGATTCCGCGTCGAGATGTACGACGGGACCGCGTGGTTGAAGGATTGGCCGCCGCCTGGAAAGAGCAAGTGGACTCTTCCCAAGAAGGTGACCGTCGTGCTTACGGATTTCCTCGGCCAGGAATTCAAGAGGACGGTCCTGCTGCCCCTCGCCGGCCAGGAAGCGTCGGGGCTCTACTCCGGCAAGCGCGGAGGGGAAGCGAGATGAAGAGCGGCAGGCGAAACGACGCGGGGGTCGCCCTCCTGATCACGCTCCTCGTTCTGGTGCTGATCGTGATCCTCGCCATGGAGATTTTCAGGACCGGCGCAAGGGCGGCGCAGACCGGGGCGTTCGGAAGGGATTCCATCCGGGCATCCCTTATAGCCGAGGCGGGCGCCGCCGCGGCGCGCATAGCATTAAGGGAGAACGCGAAGCAATTCGCATACGACACGCTCGACCAGGTCTGGTCGCGGCCCGTCCCCCAGATCGACCTGGGTGACGGGACAATCCTTGTGGCGGTCGAGGACGAGGAGCGCAAGATCAACCTGAACCGGCTTGTCCTTACGAACGGCAACGCCCCGGACGAGCAGCGGCTCGCGGTGTTCCGCAAGCTCCTTGTCATCCTGGACATCGAACCTTCCTTCGCGGACGCAGTCGTAGACTGGCTCGACAACGACGACGCGCCGCGCGTGGGAGGCGCGGAAAGCGCGTACTACCTTTCCCTCCCGTTCCCTTATCGCGCCAAGAACGACCTGTTCGACACGCTCGACGAACTGCGCCTGGTCCGCGGCTTTACGCCCGAGAAGTTCGAGAAGCTCAAGCCGTTCCTGACGGTGCATTCTTCGGGAGCGGTGAACCTGAACACCGCGCCCAAGGAGCTCCTGATGGCCTTATCCGCGGGGCAGGACGCGGCGGAGGGAGGCGAGATAGATTCGGCGTCGGCCGACCAGATCGTGGAATACAGGAAAGGCACCCCGTTCAGGGACCCCCGGGACATCCGAAACGTAAGCCCCGCGATAAGGGACCTCTACGACAAGACGAGATTCCGCGACCTTATAGACATCAAGGGGACCGCGTTCCACGTGCGCTCCACGGGAGACGTCGCGGGGACCTATCGCACCGTCGACGCCGTGGGGGTGCGGGCCGTAAATGATATACAATGGCGATACTGGCGATTAGAATAGGAATCCATCCACTTTTTTCGGGGGAACGAATGATCCGCATTGCCCGATTGGCGTTCGCCGTCGTAATTCTCACCGTCGCATTGCACGGGACCGCTGCGGCGGAATTGACTTTTTCGCTGAACGACAACAACACCGGGGTATTCGATCAGGCGTCCGCCACGTTCAGCGTAAATAACGTCTACGCCGCCTATATCGGGGACAATACCGGCTCCGGGGCCTTCCGCGTCTTTTTCGCCTCGGTGAACGGAGCTTCCGACTTCACGAACCTTTTGCTTCCGCGTGACAACACGCTCATCCCCATTGCACCCTTCGTCATCGACGGGACCGGCGCCGGGGGGAACAGCCCTTATTTCGACGCGCGTCACCCCAGGATCGTGTTGAGGGGGGCCACCGAGGCGGTCATCCTCTTCCAGGCGAGGCCGTCGGTATCGGACAACGTCTATCGGCCCTACATCGCCAGGGTGTCCTTTACGGGCAGCGCCGCGACGCTGGTCTCAGTGCGCCAGATAAGCGGATTTCCCGCGGGAGTCCTGTCCGACGGCGACATCGAGGACATTTCCTTCAACCTGGTCACGACGGACAACTCGGTCCGCATGGCGTTCGCGAGCCGCCCGACGATCGGCGCTGCGACTCCCTTCCACGTCTACTACGCCCGCGTGGGTGTGGACAACGCCACGGTCGTCGGCACACCCATTCTCCTTTCATCCGGCAACGACGACACCACGACCGGCAGCGACGGCTTCCGCCCGATCCCTTCCCTGCGCATCGACCTGCTGAACAATTCGCACGTGGCATGGGCGGCCAACGACTCCACGCCCGCCGCGTCCGGCGTCTACTATGCGCTGGTCACCTCCACGGCGACCGCCGACAACGTGGCGATCGCCGCCACGGAGGTCCTCGGGCGAACGCTCGCCTGGGGGCACCCTTCCGTCCACGTGGCGGCCACGAACTCCGTCGTCGTCCTCGCGACGGACGAGTCGTTTCCCGGCAGGGCTGGAAACATGGGTATCGTCCACCTCAACCCCGACGCCGTGACGCCGAAGACGGGCTTTCCGGTCTCGATCGGGCTGGCCAGGCTGTTCCTTGTCTTCGGCCCCTCGATCCTGCCGGCGTCGTTCGACCTTTACCACCCCGAAGCCTTCATGGACGTAAACCTGCAGATCCACCTCACCGGCTACGGCATTTCAGGCTCCGCCGCGACCTATTACGCGATCAGGACGACCGGCGTCTCCCCGTTCGCCGAATTCGTGACCCCTTCCATTTCCGTCGGCTTCAACCAGTTCCCGGCGGAGCTCGCGCCCGACTACTCGAGGGCGGCGTTCGCGGTTCTAAACGCCAAGACGGTCGTCTTCTGGTCCGGGCTGATCCCCGGCAGCGCCAACCGGAATCTCAACTTCACCTCCGTGCAGAACAGCTCCTTCATCCCTTCGGATGAGTCCGGGTGCGCGATGGTTAAGAACCCGCGCGCCGGAGAACGCGGGAGGATTCCGGGATCCCTCGTGCTCCTTCTTCCGGCCGCGGCGCTCGCCGTCCGGCGGCTTGCACGCGGGGTACGGCGCAATCGCGGGAGCGGCATTGCGGATTAGCGGAATCGCCCGGGGCCGCTGGCTCTTTCCGGCCCTGGGCGCCCTTCTCTTCTTTTTCGTCTTCCTGCCGGTCTTCATGTACTCCATGCCGAAGGATGCCGTGCTTTTCCCGGTCAAGTCGGCCCTTGCGAAGCAGGGGATCGAGTTCTCCTGCGAGGACGCCAGGTTGGGCTTTCCGCTTCGACTCGTGTGCAGCAATGCCGTCGTCGTCCCGCGCGGCGGAGAACCGATTTCGCTGGATTCGGTGGAGGCGGCCTG
>DATBLU010000088.1:0-3351 GCA_036555205.1 Candidatus Deferrimicrobiaceae bacterium | reverse complement strand
GTCGGCCCTTGCGAAGCAGGGGATCGAGTTCTCCTGCGAGGACGCCAGGTTGGGCTTTCCGCTTCGACTCGTGTGCAGCAATGCCGTCGTCGTCCCGCGCGGCGGAGAACCGATTTCGCTGGATTCGGTGGAGGCGGCCTGGGAGTTTACGGGATTGCTCGAATGGCTTCCGGTCCGCCTGTCGGCCGCGCGCGGCCAGGCTTCGCTCGACATACGCACTTCCCCCCTGGTCTCGAACCCGGGCAAGGTGCGGCTGCGCCTGTCACGCCTGGGCTCGGAGGATCTTGCCGGATACTTTGCGGGTACCGGCTTCCTGATCGACGCATTGGAGCTTCAGTGGAGGAAAACGGGCTCGGGAGAGGTATCCGGATCGGGGGAAGGGGGATTGTCATGGCTCCGGTTCCCCGTTCCGACCCCTGGATCCCCGGTCCCCGAAGCGCTCCTGCGCGACGTGAAGCTGAAATTCGTCGTCCTCCAAGGGGCGATCAGGATATCGTCATTGACGGGGACGTACGAGGGGTCCGATGTCGACGGGACGGGGGAAATCTCGCGGTTTCTCACCCCATCCGTCTCGACCGTCAACTTCCATCTTCGGATCCGGAATCCCCTGGAAGGAAAGATGGCCGCCATGTTTGACATGGTGGCGAAAAACTCCAAGAATGCTAATCTGAGAGTAAAGGGCAGCCTCCTGTCCCCGACAGGCGAGTTCCAGTTTTTCTAGGACCGACAATGAAAACACTCGGCGTCTCCATAACCGGCAACCGGCTCTCGGCCGTCCTTCGCGAGCAGACGCTTTTGGCCTCGCGCATCGTTTTCTCCTGCTCCGTTCCATGCCGGGAGCCATACGGCGGCCCCGAGGACGCGGCGCGGCTCGCCGAGGAGGTCCGCAAGGGCGGCGGCGAGCGCGGACTGCCGCCTGTCGTGCTGTCCATTCCTCCTTCCTGGACCTACCTGCGCCAGGTGGAGCTGCCCGTCGAAGACCTCCAGCGGGCGAAAAAGATCCACGTGTCCGAGCTCGAGGGGAACCTCCCCATCGGGGACGAACAGATCCTGTCCGACCTGCTGCCCTCCCCTCCCGGATCCGCCGGTCGCTATCTTGCCATTGCGGCGCGGCGCGAGGTCGTGGAGAAGGCGGTCGCCGTTTTCACGGGAGCAGGGTTCCCCCTCGATCGCGTGGTGACCGATCACGTATCGATCCTCTCCGCAGTCCTTTCCTCGGAAGGCTCCGCCCGGGGCCTGATCCTGTCGACCCTGTCCGACATCGTCGTCCTTCGCCTTGATGGAGACGCGGTCCGCTGGGTGCGCCAGTTCCCCGCCGCCATGGCATCCGATCCCGCCGGGATGGCGCACGAATGGCGGGAGATCCTGCGGGCCGACATGGCCCTGGAGGCGGCCCCTCCCGTTACGGTGCTGGGCGAGATCCCGGCTGCCTTGTCGTCCGAGCTGGCGGGCGCGACCCGCTTCCAGGCCCCCGCCGGGCTGGACGAAGACGCATCCTTACTGGCCTACGGCGCCGCCCTCGCTCCGTCCCTTCCCGCGGAGCTCGGCGGATTTTCCCTGCGGACGTCCGCTGAGGCCGAGTCGGAGCTGGACCGTATCAAGCGGCGGATCCGCATAGCATCGATTGCGGTCGCCGTCGCGCTGCTGTCGGCGCTCGGATCGCTCGAGGTCGCCCGATTCGCCGAAGCGAAAAAGGTATCGGCGGTGCGCGCCCAGATCCGGAAGGAATTTTCCGAGGCGGTCCCCGGCACCAAGGTGGTGGTCCAGGAGACGGCCCAGATACGGGACAAGATCCAGTCGCTTCGCCGCCAGCAAAAGGAGCTGGGGACGGACTCCCCCGCCCTGTCCGCGCTGCTTATGACGGTCTCCCAGGCCCTCCCGGCGAACGGAAACATCGCCGTGAGGGAAGTGTCCTTCGACGCGGGAAGGCTGCGGCTGGCCGGCGAGGCAGGCGCGGCGCCCATGGTCGAGACGTACCGCACCGCCCTTTCCGCCGCGTTCGGCCCGGAAATGGCGGTGACCGTACAGGAGTCCCAGGGAAGCGCGAAGGCGGGCAGCATACGTTTCACCATACTCATCGAGAAGGGGAGCCCCGCGCGTGCTTCGTAGCCGCGAAAGGACGATAGTGATTCTCGGCGGGATCGCGGCGGCGGTGATCCTCCTGCTGACCTTCGTGGTCATACCCGATGCGGCCAAGGTGAGGAGCCTGTCGCGCCAGTATTCCGCCGCCGAAAAGGACCTGGCCGAGCTGCGAAAGATGCGCCCCGAGCTGGAGCGGTCGGACCGGGAAGTGCGCCAGAAGAGCGTGACGGTCGCGGCCGCCGCCAACTCGAAGGAATCCACGCTCGCGCGCCTGACCGCCGCCGTACAGGATGCCGGGTTCCCGCAGTCGGCGTTCAGCTTCAAATCCACCGGCGTAAAGGACGGGGAGACCTTCCGCGAGGAGGGTTTCGATTTCAAGATAGAGAACGTGACCTACCTCGAGGCGGTCCGGCTGATCACCAGGCTCGAGAACGGCCCCGTCCCCGTCGTCATTCGCTCGGCACAGCTTAAAAGCCGGTACGACGACAGCAAATACCTGGATGCCACGTTCCGGATCGGATTTCTGCTCCCCGTGACCCGATGATCCGCGCATTCGCCGCCCTGCTTCTGGCCGCCTCGCTCCTTCTTACCGGCTGCAAAGAGGAAAAACCCCCGGTCGTGCTCACTCCCGCGGAAAACGAGCTGCTGCGGACGAAAGCGGACGAAAAGATCGGGATCATCGTCAGGGAAAACCTGCCGTCGCTTTTCGCGGGCCTTGTCGTCTTCCGCTCGAACGCTTTCATGTCGCAGTCGTACATGCTGGACCAGGCTAACATCTCGGTCTTGAACATGTTCGGCGACACCGCCATCCTGCTGCTGAACAGCCGCGACGTTCCCTTAATGCTGAAGGAGGAGTCGGTCAAAAAGATCTTCTACCTGTGCCGGCAGGGGGCGCTGGTACGCCTCGACCCGGCCTTCGAGATGGACATGATGCGCAGGTTCGGCCAGGGCAAGGAGGATGAGCCGGTCGACTTTTTCATAAGGTTTCGCGACCCGCCCGGCGATAAGGAAGATATGCTGCTTAAGTCCGCTGGATTGACGGTACAGGCGCGCACCGGGCCGGTTTGGGTCGTCTCCGGCCCCCTGCGCAATCTCCCGCGACTTCTGGAGAGCGATCGAATTATTTACTACGAATCGGCATCTAAAGTCAGGACAAAATAACCTTTCACGGACGTACACTTAGTGAAAGGAAGCACGTTCGGCAAATTCGTTCCCCCGCTGTTCCTCATCCTGCTGGGAGCGGCGTCCCTGTCGGGCATCGACGTTCCC
>DATBLU010000083.1:0-13158 GCA_036555205.1 Candidatus Deferrimicrobiaceae bacterium | reverse complement strand
CCCCTTCTTTCGGTGGGGTTCGAGGACGCGCAACGGATATTTTTCGAGGAGGCGGGGGAGAGGCAGATCGCCCACCTGTCCCCGACGAAGCTGTACGAGGCGAAGAAAATAGACGCCGACATCGTCATACTCGCGCCCGGCAACACAAGGGCGTTGAGCCACATCCCGCCGAAAAAACTGGCCGACAAGCGGAAGGCGGCAAGACCGATTTCCGAAATCGTCCTGCGCCGCGTCAGGTGGGTGCTGACCAACTTCCCGACCGAAGCGCTCGCGCAGGAAACTGACCGGTCCCTTCCTGAATACGAGAAGCTGTATTTCCGGGCGGTGGAGCAGGACTGGGCGGCGATGGCGAAAATGTTCCTGCGGGCGAAGCGATTGCTGGAAAAGAGCTCGCGCGTGCGGATAGTGGGCAAGGACACGGACCTCTCCTTCTCCATCAAGGGCCGCACCGCGATCCCGTGCGCGGGGGAGTACAACATGCCTGACGGGGAGATATTCACGGCGCCGGTGGAGGACTCGACGGAAGGGACGATCCGTTACGAGTTCCCCGCGATCTACGGGGGACGGGAGGTCGCGGGCATCCGGATGACGTTCCGGAAGGGGAAAGTAGTCGAGGCCTCGGCGGACAAGAACGAATCGATCCTCAAGGAGATGCTCGCCGCCGACCCGGGTGCGCGGATTCTGGGCGAGTTCGGCATCGGCGCCAACTCAGGGGTGACGTCCTTTACCCGGGACATCCTTCTCGACGAGAAGATGGGCGGCACGGTCCACCTTGCCATCGGGCGCTCGTACCCCGAATCCGGGGGCAAAAACCGTTCCGCCGTGCACTGGGACATGATCAAGGACCTGCGCAGCGAGGGGGAGCTCTACCTGGACGGCAGGCCGGTCCTGCGGACGGGAGTCCTCTTCGGAAAGGTCCCGCCGGGCATGAAGAGGAAGTAGGTTCGCGTCCTGGCAGCCTACGCCGCCACGATCTTTCTCGGCGCTTTCCTGCTGTTCCAGGTGCAGCTGATCGTAGCGAAGATGATCCTGCCGTGGTTCGGCGGATCGGCCGCGGTATGGACCGCCTGCATGCTTTTCTTCCAGGCGGTCCTCCTCCTGGGCTATTTCTACGCGGATGCGGCGATCGGTTTCCTGAAGCCGAAGGCGCAGGTGCTCCTGCACGTATCTCTTTTGGGGGCGTGCCTGTTCCTCCTGCCGATCGTGCCCGACGGGGGATGGAAACCGTCTCCCTCCCAGGATCCGACCTTCAGGATCATCGCGCTCCTTGCGGCCACCGTCGGGCTGCCCTACCTGATGCTGTCGACGACCAGCCCCCTTCTTCAGGCGTGGTACGTCCGGACGTACAGGGGCGCGATGCCGTACCGGTTTTTCGCGCTGTCGAACGCCGGATCGATGATCGCCCTGGTTTCCTATCCCGTCGCGGTCGAGCCGTTCCTGCCCGTACGGCTTCAGGCGCAGGCTTGGTCGTGGGCCTTCCTGGCTTTTTGCCTCCTGTGCGCGGCGGTGGCCCTGCGCAGCAGGAAGGAGGAGCCTGCCGGGACCGACAGGCCCGATGCGGAACCGGAAGGGAAACCAGGGTTGGTAATCAAGGCGCTGTGGGCGGGTCTGGCGGCCTGCGCTTCGGCGCTGCTGCTCGCGGTGACCAACCACCTGACGCAGAACATCGCCGCTATTCCTTTCCTGTGGGTTCTTCCTTTGAGCCTTTACCTGTTGAGCTTCATCCTGTGCTTCTCCAGGGACGGCCGGTACCGGCGAGGCGCGTATCTGCCGCTGCTGGCTGCGGCGCTCTGCGGGATGTCGTTCCTGCTGTCCAAGGGCCAGGAGACCGCGAAACTTTCCATCCTGATCCCGCTTTTTTCGGGAGGGCTCTTCGTCTGCTGCATGGTCTGCCACGGCGAGCTGGCGGATATGAAGCCGCATCCCCGGCATCTCACCTCCTATTACCTCATGATTTCCCTTGGAGGAGCGGCCGGAGGATTCTTCGTCGGGATCATCGCGCCCTACTGCTTCCGCGGATATTACGAGCTGCCGGCGGCGATCGCCGCCTGCGCGGCGCTGTCGCTCGTCGTGCTGTTCAGGCTCCCGCGGCCGGCCTCCCGGTTCGGCAGGCTGCGGACAGCCGGCCTTCTGTTCGCGGCGATATATACCGTAGGGCTTGCCGTCGTGCTGTCGTGGCAGGTCCGGGAGACTGCGCGGGGCGCACGCGTCCTGGCCCGCAATTTCTACGGGGTCCTGAAGGTCAGCGACTCGGGGGACGCGGGCGAAAGCGGCGCGATGCGCACGCTCGTTCACGGGACCATAACGCACGGCAGGCAGTTCCTGGCGCCCGGGAGACGTCGCCAGCCCACCACATACTATGGGCCGAAGTCGGGAATCGGGCTCGCGCTCGAAGACGGCAGACCGAATGCCCGGCGCCGGGTCGGCGTTATCGGCCTGGGCGCAGGAACGATCGCCGCTTACGGAAGGAAAGGCGACACCTACCGCTTCTACGAAATAAATCCGCTCGTCGTCCGGCTTGCGGATACGGAATTCAGCTTCCTGCGTGATAGCGATGCGAAGGTCGACGTCGTGCAGGGCGACGCCCGCCTTTCCCTGGAATCCGAGCCCCCAGGGGATTTCGACGTTCTGGCCATAGACGCCTTCTCCGGCGATTCGATCCCGGTCCACCTCCTGACGCGGGAGGCATTCGACCTGTATTTCCGCCACCTGAAGGCGGACGGGCTCCTGGCCGTGCACGTGTCCAACAAGTACCTGGACCTTGCGCCGGTCGTCAGACTGGCGGCGGAAGCGGCGGGAAAGGAAGCCGTGTCGGTGGACACGGGAGACGATGTGAACAGCGGCGTTTACGGGTCGACCTGGATATTGGTAGCCGGGGATCGGCGCCGGCTCGACGGTCCTTCCCTCACCGAGGCGGCCAGGCCACTGATGCCCGCGGAAGGGGTGCGCCTTTGGACCGACGACTTCAGCAATCTCATTCGAATCCTGAAATGACGACGGCCATATTTGTCCCGATCACCGGGCGGCTTTAAGCATTCGAAACGATCCCTACCGCGATGTCGGCGACGTTTGTGCCGGTGGGGCCGGTGACGACGAGGTCTCCGAGCGTTCGGAAAAAGGAATAGGCGTCGTTGTTTTCCAGGGACGATCGGGGGGACAGGCCCATCTCGATCGCACGGTCGCAAGTCGATCCGTCGGCGACCGCCCCTGCGGCGTCCGTCGGCCCGTCGACGCCGTCGGTCCCTGCGCAAAGCACCGCCATCCCCTTAAGGCCCGAAAGCTCGATCGCCGCCGCCAGCGCGAACTCCTGGTTTCGCCCCCCCCTTCCCGCTCCCTTCACGGTGACTGCGGTTTCCCCCCCTGCGACGAGGACGCCGGTTCGGCCCCGGGAAAGCGCGGACGCCTCCCGGCGCATTTCCGAAACGAAGGACCTGGCGCACTCCCTGGCTTCGCCGGAAAGAAAACCAGGCAGCAGACGGACAGGGGCGAGCCCCCCGGCCTTTGCGGCATCCGCCGCGCCGTAGATGGCCGTCAGGTTCGATCCGATGACGGCGCAGGTCACCGGCTTGAAGACCGGATTGCCCGGCTTCGGAGACTCTCTCTCCCTTCCGGCAATACCCTCCTGGAGGTGCCGGATCGCGCTGCGGGGCGCCTCGTTCAGGATTCCGAGGCGGGAAAGGACGCCCATCGCATCCGCGCAGGTCGTGGGATCGGGGGAAAACGGTCCCGACGCGATGACGGAAGGGTCGTCCCCGGGGACGTCGGAGAGGAGAAGGGTCCAAACCCTGGCGGGATTTGCGGCTAGGGCCGCCCGGCCCCCCTTTACCAGCGAAAGGTGCTTCCGGACCGTGTTCAGCGAAACGATATCCGCTCCCGCGTGCATAAGAAGGCCCGACAGGGCGGCCTTTTCATCCGGAGAGACTCCTTCCACGGGTGCGGAGATCATGGCGGAGCCGCCCCCTGATATCAGCGCTATCACGAGGTCGTCTTTCCCCGATTCCGCAAGGAGGGACAGGATTTCACGTGCGGCGTAAAGGCTGCCGCGGTCCGGTATCGGGTGCCCGGCCTCGATGAATCGCACCGGCCCCGAGGTCCCACCGCTCCCGGCCGGCACCGCCACCACTCCGGACGCGACCCTGTCTCCGATCGCGGACAGGATCCCCTCCCCCATGGTCCGTCCGGCTTTTCCTCCGCCGACCAGGCGGATGCTGCGCGTAAGCGTCCACTGCGCGGACGCGGTTTTTCCGCCGCAGGCCAACGCAAGCCCCTCGGGTCCCGGGCGCAGCGAAGCCCTGACAAGGCGGGCGGGGTCGGAGGCGTCCAGGGCTGCGCGGAAGATCCCGGACAGGCGATCCCGGACCGGTTTCGTCATCGGCATTGCCGCTGAAGCGACCATGTGACGATGTTACCGCGCCGCGGATGACATGGACACCCGCGGGTGATACAATTCCCACCCGGTGCAGCGGGAAGATCCGGATGCAGGAAAGGAGTTCCCATGGGATTTCGCATTGTGGCGGCGCTGGGGATCGTGCTCCTGGCAGGATCGGCGTGGGCGGAGGATGCGGTGGTGCTTAAAACCGACAAGGACAAGGTAAGCTACGGCATCGGTATGACGATAGGGAAAAACCTCAAGAAAGACGCGGTGGACGTGGACGCGGACCTGGTCGTTAAGGGGCTCAAGGACGCTTTCTCGGGAGGGACTACCCTGATGACCGACGAGGAGAACCGCGCTTCGATGGCCAAATTCCAGAAGGAGCTTATGGAGAAGCAGGCCGAGGCGTCTAAAAAGGCGGCGGAGAAGAACAGGAAGGAAGGGGAAGAGTTCCTGGCCGCCAACGGCAAGAAGGAAGGCGTGGTCACGCTGAATAGCGGCCTCCAGTACAAGGTTCTCAAGTCGGGGACCGGCAAAACCCCCGGGCCGACCGACAAGGTCGAGACCCATTACCGCGGAACGTTGATAGACGGGACCGAGTTCGACAGCTCCTACAAACGCGGCCAGACGGTGACGTTCCCCGTCAACGGCGTGATCCCCGGGTGGACCGAGGCGCTTCAGAAGATGAAGGAAGGCGACAAGTGGCAGCTCTTCGTCCCGTCGAAACTCGCCTACGGCGAGCGCGGCGCGGGGCGCGAGATCGGTCCGAACTCCACGCTCGTCTTCGAAGTCGAGCTGATCGCGGTCAAATAGATCGCGCCCGGCAACCCGGGCGCGAGGCCGGTTCCGGCAATCCGCCTTTGGCGCCGCATGCCGGCTGCTTATAAGTCCCTGGCCACCTCCAACCGGGTGTAGAACTCGCATTTTCTGCAGTCGCCAAGCTTTTGCGCCTTGGCGCACTGTACTTTTGTTTCGGCGAATGTTCCCGCCACCGACCAGCAGATCCTTCCGAAATTGGGGTACGCGGGGCAACTCCAGTCGACGTCCGGTTTATCGACCCCGCACTTGGTGTATTCCCAGCACTGGACCTTGAATGCCTCTTCCGTCGGCGTATAGGGAAAGCTGAGGGTGAAAACCGATCCCTTCCCGGGCGCGCTCTCGACCTTGATGGCGCCCCGGTGTTCCTCCAGGATCTTTTTGCAGATGGAGAGGCCGAGCCCCGTCCCCTGCCCGGTCTCTTTCTTGGAATAGAAGGGCTCGAAGATCCGATCCAGCTTATCCTCCGGTATGCCGACGCCGGTGTCGGCCACTTCGATGACGATGCGGGGCACGCCATTATCCTCCGAAGTTCGCGACCGCAGGTCAAGGATCCCTCCCGCAGGCATCGCGTCGATGGCGTTCTGCACAAGGTTGTTGACGGCCTGCCGGGCCTGGTCCCTGTCCACGACGCATAACGGAAGGCGCGGCGCCGCTTCGACCCTGAGAAGGATCCCTTTCTCCCTGCACAGGTCGGCGTACGCCTCGCCGGTTTCGTAAAGCATCTCGTTGATATCGGCGTGGCTCGGGTGATGTCTCGCTTCTCTCGAGTAGGCAAGGGTGTCCTTCAATATCCGTTCAAGCCGGGAGACCTCGGTGACGATGATTCCCGCGTATTCCTTCTCCTTCGCTTTTTCCGGGAGGCGTTTCTCCAGACGTCTTGCGAACCCACCGACCACGGTCAAAGGATTCCGGATCTCGTGGGCCACGTCGGAGGTCAGGCGGCCGAGGGCGGATAGTTTCTCGGCCCCGATAAGCTTGTCCTGCAGGCGTTTCAATTCATCGATCGAGCGGACCAGCTCCGCATTCAGCGATTCGATCTTTTCCTTGTCCGCGCGCAGCTTCGCGGACAGGATGCCCAAGGGCAAGGCGATGAGGAAGAGAAAAGAGGAGCGAAGGGAGAAATCGATCCAGTCCGGCGTGGAGATCCGGTATCCGCTGAAGAAATAGACGATCGTGCTCGCCCCGGCGACAAAGAGCCCGCACCGGGGGCCGTAGTAAAAGGAATGAAGGGCCGTCAGCAGATAGAATCCGATGAAGAAGCTGCTTTCGAATCCGCCCGTATTCGCGGCCAGCAGGTAGACGTAGGAAAGATCGAATCCCAGCGAAATGCCGTAGATCGCGTTCTTCCTTGCGGGCAGCAGGAACAGCAGAAAATATATGAGCAGGGAATATACGATGAAGTACCGGATGATCCAGAGAAAGATCCCGGATTCCGACGCGGGGATTCCGGAAAGAAGGAGCCAGGCGTAGTTGCCCGCGGGTGCGGCTATACGCAGGAAAAGAAACCCGACGTCCGAGATCTCGACGTCGCTCTTGAAGGATTCCCACCTTTTTCCCAGAGTGCCGATGGAGCGCATGGAGGCAAGTCCTTTCCCTGGTCAACCGAAGGCGCGGTTAACCTCCGCTGCGGAACTTGCGGACGGCGCGCAGGAATGATTCTTCTTCGAAGTCGCACCCCTCCGCGCGCGCAACTTTCAGGACCTGGGCGTCCGTCAGCCCGAGGTTCGCGAAGTGAGGGTACTTGACCCGCACCCAGGCGGACGGCGTTACATGCGTTTTCTTGTAGATTTTCAACTGAAGCATCGCTCCTTCGCGCGTGGCGTCCCACAGCCTGCGCAGGAACTTCTCGTCGGGGGCCGGTTTTTTCCCCTTCCGCTTCCAGAGGAATCCGTCGAGTGTCTCCTGCACCCATCCTTCCCCCCAGAACATCATGTTCACGCCCGGGAAGGGACGAAGCAGGTTGTCCTCTTTTCTCTGCATGCGTCCCAGGAGCCTGCGGCGCGTCACATCGTCCAGTCCGGAAACCATTATCAGGTCCCGGCTGATGGGGATCGGGTTGAAGGTTGAGTGGAAACGGACAAGGGCGAGGAAAGCATCCGCGTCGCCCTCCTTCGCGCGGACGGTCAGGTCGCTGGGGGGCATCGGATCCTCCGCCGCGCCGCGGCGCTTTCCGCCCGCCCCGCGCGCCGTTGCGACGGGGCGGGTCCGGGATCGAACCTGTTTCCCTTTCCACGCCATGTGGATCTCCTTTCGACGGACGGGCTATGGGAATAGGGTATCCGCAAATCCGGCATCGTACAACCTCGGAGGGCGGCGGCCCCTTTCCTGTTATAATAGGCGCCGTTTCGGCCCCCAGGGAACCAAACCATCCCGGGGGACATCTTTTGATGGGAAACCGGCTGGGGTTCGATTTCTTCGGAGATGATGATGGGCAAAAAATCGTTTCCGGCGCTTCTGGCCGGATGGGCCATGTTGGCGGCGGCGGCCGCGGGAGCGACTCCCGCGCATGAAGGAGCCGGGTTGATCGAAAAATACCGGATGGATAACGGCTTGACGGTGGTTATCCGCGAAAACCACTCATCGCCTGTCGTGGCCGTCCAGGTGTGGGTCAAGGCCGGCAGCACGACCGAGCCGGAAGAGCGCGCCGGCATGTCACACATCCTCGAGCATATGGCCTTCAAGGGGACCGGGAAGCGGGGCCCGGGACAGATCGCGCGCGAGGTCGAGGCGCTGGGAGGCGAGATAAACGCTTATACGAGCTTCGACCAGACCGTCTATCACATAACCATCTCGGGGAGATACCTGGAGAACGCGCTGGACATACTAGCCGACACTCTCGGCGACTCGGTGTTCGACAAGGATGAGCTGGAGCGCGAGCTGGAGGTTATCCTTGAGGAGCTCCGGATGAACGAGGACGACCCGGGCAGGGTCGTCTGGAAGGCCCTCTTCCGTGAGGCGTACCGCGTGCATCCGTACGGGCGCCCGGTGATCGGCTACGCGGACACCATAAGGAAAACAACGCGGGACGACCTGGTTTCCTACTTCAATAAATACTACTACCCGGGAAACATGGTGCTTGTGATCGCCGGCGACGTCGATCCCGCGAAGGCCCGGCCGATGATAGAGCGGACTTTCCTCGCCTTGAAGGGGCACGCTCCCCCTGCGATGAACATACCCGCCGAGCCGCCCCAGGATGCTATCCGCGTCAAGATCCAGGAGCGTGACGCGGGCAGGTCGTATCTCGAGCTGGGGTTCCCGGGCCCTTCGATGCGCGACGACGAAGTCTTCGCCTGGGACCTGCTCTCATCCATACTCGGTGAGGGGCAGACTTCGAGGCTCTACCGCGAGGTGAAGGACAAGCGCGGGCTGGTTGACTCCGTGAGCTCCGGCTCCTACACACCGAAGGATCCCGGGCTGCTGATGGTGGGGGCCACGGGAGCGGCGAAAAAGGCCCCGGAAGCGCTGCACGAGATTCTCGTGCAGGTATTCGGGATTGCCGCCTACCCGCCGGAAGCGAACGAACTGTCCCGGGCCAAGACCCGGACGGAGAGCTCGTTCGTCTACTCGCTGGAGTCGCAGGGGTCGCTTGCGAGCCACATCGGTTCCTTCGAGGTGACGCTCGGGGATGCCGCGTTCGAGCGGGAATACCTGCGCAGGATCCGCGAGGTGAGCGCAGGGGACATCGTGAGGGTGGCGAAAAAGTATCTTAAACCCGAGAGGCTGAGCGTTTCCGTCGTGGTTCCGCGCGGCGACGGCTCGGCCCTGACGGAGGACGAGGTCCGGAAAATAGCCGGGAAGGCGTGGGAGGAAGCCGCTGCCGGGGCGGCCGCAAAATCCGGAAGCGAGAGCTCGCCGGTCAGGAAGACGGTGCTGGAGAACGGGGTCAGGGTCATCGTGCGCGAAAACCGCGCAGTTCCCGTAGTAGCCGTAGAGGCCGGGTTCTTCGGCGGGCTGCGGGCCGAACCCCCGGGCAAGGGCGGCGTCTCCGTGATGACCGCCGAGATGCTGACGAAGGGGACGAAGGAGCGGACCGCGCGTGAGATCTCCGAGGCCGTGGAGAACATGGGCGCGGACCTGTCCGGATTCTCCGGGAGGAACTCCTTCGGCCTGCAGGCGAGGTTCCTGCGGAAGGATCTGGAGCAGGGATTCCGGTTGTTCTCGGAGTCGCTCCGCCTCCCGACGTTTCCCGTCGAGGAGCTGGACAAGAAGCGGGTGGAGATGCTGGGCAGGATCAAGCTGCAGAAGGACAGCCTGACGCAGTCGGCCTTCCTCCTCTTCCTGGCGACCCATTACGGCGACCATCCCTACGCGCGGAACACGCTCGGGATGGAGGACACGGTTCGGGCGTTAGTCCGGGAGGACCTGGAAAGCTTTTACGGGCGCTGGGCGGACCCGCGGAACCTGGTGATCTCCGTCTCCGGCGATATCGGAATCGATGAGGCGACGTCCGCGGTCAGGAAGGCATTCGGCGGTCTGCCGCAGCGGAAGGACTTCGTCCCTCTAGAGCCAATGCCGGTTCCCGCCCTTTCCGAGATCCGGCTCGGCGAGGAGCAGCGCGACAAGCAGCAGGCGCACTTCGTGATCGGGTACACCGGAGCGAGGTTCGCCGATCCGGACCGGTACGCCATGGATCTGCTGGGAGCTGCGCTGGGGGGCATGGGCGGACGGCTTTTCACCAATCTGCGGGACAAGAAGTCGCTTGCGTATGCCGTCACCTCCTTCTCATCGGAGCAGGTCGATCCCGGGTTTTTCGCTTTCTACATGGGAACAAGCGCGGACAAGCTGGACGCCGCGATAGCCGATACGCTGAAGGAGATCGAGGACGTAAGGAAGGGCGGGGTGTCGCCGGAGGAGTTCGAACGAGCAAAGAAATGGATGATCGGAACCTACGAGATCGGGCTGCAGAGCAATTCCGCATACAGCGAGAAGATGATGTACAACGAGCTGTACGGAGTCGGATTCGAGGAGACGTTCAGGGCCCCCGAGAAGATCCAGGCCGTGACCCTGGATGAGGTGAACCGGGTGGCCGCGAAGGTGTTGAGCGTCGACCGGTACACCCTTGCCGTCATCCGTGGTAAAAACTAAATACGGGGACGTTCTTAAACTTTTTAATAATATAGGCAGACCCATGTTGCAACGCCAGCGGAGCGTACGCATTAAAACGCTGCATTGAGATTTTTCTCGTCGTTTTTTTGTTGCGCGATGAGATTCAATCCCGGACTTTCACGATGTTTACCGCAGTTAACCATCCATGATTTAAAGGTTTTTCAATTATCCCGATTTCCGTATCGGCGTGGCATCGTCCTTGCCCTAACTGGCGAAAACACTGTGTCATGTGTTGCAGCCGGGAGATGAGCTCCCGGCGACAGGGGGGAGAAAACGATGACCGGAACTCCTTGCGATTCGGGATTTGCCGGCTTCCGCCGGACATCGGCCGCCATCCTCGCCCTCCTGCTGCTTCTGCCCTCCGGCGCCCATGGGGACGTCCTTACGGTCGACTTCCCGGAGGCGGTTTCCCGCGCGATGAAGAACAACCCGTTCCTGTCGGCGGCAGGGGAGGAATGGACGGCTGCGAAGGAGGACGCCGTGGCGGCTCGCGGCTACTACCTTCCAAGCGTCGCCCTCGAGGGTAGATTCATCCGCACAAACATCCCCTCCGAGGGGTTCGCGTTCAAGATCAACCAGGAGAGGTTGCTGCCTTCCGATTTCGCCTCGGTCGACAATTTCAACAAGCCATCCCCGATCAACGAGTACATGACGGCATTGACCGTGGAGCAGGCGCTCTTCGCACCTAAAGCATGGCTCGGACGCCGGATGGCCGTCCGCGAAGCCGGAGCCAAGGGATTGGAGCTTCGTCGGATGAAGGAGGAAGTGGCCTACCAGGTCCTTTCCGCCTACCTCGGTGTTCTGACGGCGAAGGAGTCCCTGCAGGTCGCCATCCGCGGAGAGGACGACGCGAAGGAGCACCTCCGGATCGCGAAAGCGGTCGAGAGGGAAGGGATGGGGCTTGCCTCGGACGCCCTGCGCGCCAAGGTGTTTCTTGCCTCGGCCGAAAGCAGCAGGGTGACCGCGGAAAACCGGCTTGCGCTGGCGCAGCGGGAGCTGGCGCTCGCCATGGGGGAGAAAGGCGGAACCGTCGTCGACGCCGCCGCCGGGCTGCCCGACCTTCCGGATGGAGGAGCGCTTACGGACCGGATCGCCGCCGCGCTTGACGCCCGGGCCGACCTCCGCGCGTTCTCGCTGCGGGTGGAAAACGCGGCGGCGGGCGTGGATCTTCAGCGGTCGGACTATCTGCCCGCGGTCGGTTTGATGGGGGCCTGGCAGATGGACGGCCAGGACGGGATTTTTTCCCCCGACAACCATTCCTGGAAGGTTGGCATCGGGCTTAAGTGGAATATCTTCGATGGATTTCGCCGGGAGGCGGCGGTGGGAAGGTCTTCCGCGGAAAGCGGAAGGGCGAAGGCGCATTACCGGGGAGCCCGGGACCGCGCGGCGTTCGAGGTGACCCGGGCATACCTCGGCGTAAACGAAGCAGGGAAGCGCGTGGAGATCGCACGGTCCTCAGCCGAGGCCGCTTTGGAGGGCGCCAGGCTGATCAAGGCCAGGTACGAGAACCAGCTGGCCAGGATGGTCGACGTGCTCGACTCCCAGACGGCGCTGAACGCCGCACGCGCGGAACTGGTGAAGGCGGAGAACGACCTGCGCCAATCCGGCGCCGAACTCCTGTCCGCCTCGGGGGAACTGCTGCCATGGGCCTTGCCGGGAGGACCGGAGGAAAAACGATGAAGGGAGCAAGGCGCATGAACAGGAATATGCGCGGCGCAGCCGGCCTCGCGGCGGGCCTCATGCTTATTGCCGGCCTGGCGGGTTTGTCGAGCGGGTGCCGTGGAAAAACCGGGCCGGCTACGGAGGGGGCGCAACGGTCTCCGGTTGCGGACGTTGAAGTGGTGACGGCCGCTCCGGCTCCGCAGGAGAGGGTCGTCGAAGCCGTCGGGACTGTCCGGGCGCGCACCGTCGCCGCCGTGGCTCCCCAGGTGATGGGCAGGTTGACCTCCTTCCCCGTATCCGAGGGGAGCAGGGTGGAAAAGGGTGCGATCCTGGCGACCATCGACGATTCCGCGATCAGGGCGCAGGCGGCGGCGGCCGAGGGGATGGTGGCGGAGGCCCACGCCGCGCGCGAGGAGGCCGAGCGCGCCATCTCCCAGGCCGAGGCGGGCAGGGTGCTCGCCGAGAAGACCTACGATCGATTCAGGAAGCTGCACGAAGAGAGGGTGGTGACGCAGCAGGAGTTCGAGGAAGTCGAGGTGAAGAGGACGGTTGCCGTCAAGGATTACGAGCGGGCGCTGGAGAAGCGCGCACAGGCGAACGGAAGGATCGCCCATGCGAAAGGGCAGGCCGATGCGGCCAACGCGATGCTTTCCTACGCGAGGATCACGGCGCCTTTCGCAGGCGTGGTCACGGAAAAAAAAGCGGATGCCGGATCGATGGCCGTACCCGGGATGCCGCTGCTGGTTCTGGAAGACACGCGCCGCTACCGTCTCGAGGCCGCCGTGCCGGAAACATATCTGTCCGGGCTCTCCGTCGGCTCGAAGGTCCAGGTCATGCTCGATTCGGCTCCGGGCACGCAAGTCCAGGCGGCATTATCGGAGATCGTCCCGTCCGTTGACCCGGCGAGCCGGACCTTTCTCGTGAAGGCGGACCTGTCGGGCCCCGGTTTGCGCACGGGGATGTACGGACGTCTCCGCTTTTCCGCCGGGAAGGAAACCATCCTGGCATTGCCGCGGAAAGCGATCCACAAGGCCGGGGAGTTCGACGGGGTGTTCGTCGTGGACCGGGACAACACCGCGCGCCTGGTCATGGTCAAGACGGGCCGGGAGGCGGGCGACCTGATAGAGATACTCTCCGGGATCGAACCGGGATCCCGCGTGGCCGTCTCCCGGCTGGAAAAACTTACCGACGGCGCAAGG
>DATBLU010000064.1:0-5243 GCA_036555205.1 Candidatus Deferrimicrobiaceae bacterium | reverse complement strand
ATCCAACCGCGTTCACGTCGTCATCCACACCGCCCGCCCCGGGATCGTCATCGGGAAGAAGGGCGCGGAGATAGAGAACCTGAAGAAGGACCTCCAGAAGTTCACGGACCGCGAGGTGTCCATCACGATCCAGGAGATCCGCAGGCCCGAGACCGACGCCCAGCTGACGGCGGAGAACGTCGCCATGCAGCTGGAGAGGCGGGTCGCCTTCAGGCGGGCCATGAAGAAGACCGTCCTTTCCTCCATGAAGCTGGGCGCCAAGGGGATAAAGATACAGGTCGCCGGACGCCTCGGCGGGGCGGAAATGGCCCGGACCGAGTGGTACCGCGAAGGCCGCGTCCCGCTGCACACGCTGCGGGCCGACATCGACTACGGTTTCGCGCAGGCGAGGACGACTTACGGCACGATCGGCGTGAAGGTGTGGATCTACAAGGGCGAGGTCTTGCCCTCCGCTTCCCAGGCTCCGAAAACCGAATAGGAGATCAAGGATCGATGCTCGCTCCCAAAAGGGTCAAGTTCCGCAAGATGCAGAAAGGAAGGCGGCGCGGCAAGGCGCACGCGGGCAACACGCTCAATTTCGGCGACTTCGGCGTCAAGGCCGAGACCGCGGGATGGATCACTTCCCGCCAGATCGAGGCCGCGCGCGTCGCCATGACGCGATTCATCAAGCGGGGCGGAAAGATATGGATCCGGCTCTTCCCGGACAAGCCGATCACGAAGAAGCCCGCCGAGACGCGGATGGGGAAAGGCAAGGGCGCGCCCGAGGAATGGGTGTGCGTGGTCAAGCCGGGGCGCATCCTGTACGAGATAGAAGGGGTCGACGAGGCGACGGCGCGCGAAGCGTTCCGGCTGGCGGGCCACAAGCTCCCCATACAGACGAAGTTCCTGTCGAGAGAGGGATAGGCCCATGAAGCTGAGAGAGCTTAAAGAGCTTGCGGCGGAAGAGCTGAAGCACAAGGAGGCGGAGTTGCGCGACGAGATCTTCCGCCTGAAGATGAAGCGCGCGGCGTCCGCGCTCGACGACAAAATGCTGATTCGCAACCGCAGGAAGGACCTGGCGCGGGTGGTGACGCTGCTCGGACAGAAGGCAAAGGAGCGCGGAAGGGAAGGCCAACTGAAATGATTTCGGAGAAAGCGATGGAGAGCCGGGGGATAAGGAAGAACAAGGTCGGGACGGTGGTGAGCGACCGCATGGACAAGACGGTCGTCGTCCGCGTGGAGCGGCTCGTGCCGCACCCGGTCTACAAGAAGTACGTGAAGCGCCGGACGACATACAAGGCGCACGACGAGAAGAACGAGTACCGGATCGGCGACAGGGTGGAGATAGTCGAGACGCGCCCCTTGAGCAAGGAGAAGCGGTGGCGGGTGTCGCGGCTGATCGAGCGTCCGGTGGTCCGTTAATAACGAGAGCGGAGAGCTTACGCCATGATCCAAATGCAAACCATGCTGGACGCGGCCGACAACTCGGGCGCGAAGCGCCTCTGCTGCATCAAGGTCCTTGGCGGGAGCAAGCGCAGGTACGCGGGCGTCGGGGACATAATAGTCGTGAGCGTCAAGGAGGCCATACCCCACGGCAAGGTCAAGAAGGGCGACGTGTACAAGGCCGTGGTGGTTCGCACCACCAAGGAGGTGGGCCGGGCCGACGGCAGCTACCTGCGGTTCGACCAGAACTCCGCGGTCCTGATAAACCCGCAGATGGAGCCCATCGGGACCCGCATCTTCGGGCCGGTGGCGCGGGAGCTCCGGGCCCGGAAGTTCATGAAGATCATATCCCTGGCGCCTGAAGTCCTGTAGGGGGGGAGAGGAAACGATATGCCTGAGGGCACCCTGCACATACGGAAGAACGACATCGTCAAGGTCATGGCCGGAAAGGAGAAGGGGAAGGTCGGCCGGGTCCTGAAGATAGACAGGGAAAAGAGTCGCGTGTTCATCGAGAAGGTGAACATGGTGAAGCGGCACGTCAAGCCGGGGAAGACCAATCCCCAGGGGGGAATCGTCGAGAAGGAGGCCGCCATGGCCTATTCGAACGTGCTCGTCATGTGCGGCAAGTGCAACAAGCCCGCGCGAATGGCGATCAGGGTGGACGAATCCGGCGAGAAGCTCCGCACGTGCAAGCGGTGCGGCGATATTTTCGAGACGAAGAAAAAATAGCGTGCGTCCGGCCGGTCGGGCGGACGGGGGTGATCGGACATGCCAAGGCTGAACGATATCTACAAGTCGGAAGTCGTACCCAGGCTGAAGGAGAAGTTCCGGTACAGGAACACGATGGAGGTGCCGAAGCTTTCCAAGGTCATCGTCAACATGGGGCTGGGCGAGGCGATCGAAAACATAAAGATCCTGGACTCCGCGGCGGAGGAGATCGGCGTAATAACCGGGCAGAAGCCCGTGGTCACGAAGGCCCGGAAAAGCATCTCCAACTTCAAGCTGCGGGCAGGGGTTCCCATCGGGATCAAGGTGACGCTGCGGCGCGACCGTATGTACTACTTCCTCGACAAGCTGATGGCCGTGGCGCTGCCCCGCGTGCGCGACTTCAAGGGCGTCTCGCCCAAGGGATTCGACGGGCGCGGAAACTACACCCTGGGGATAAAGGAACAGATCATATTTCCAGAGGTAAATTACGATAAAATCGACAAGATAAAAGGGATGAACATAACGATCGTAACCACCGCCCGCACCGACGAGGAAGGCATGGAGCTGCTCAAGCTCCTCGGGATGCCGTTCCGGGCATAGCGGAAGAGGAGGACAGGAGTTGGCCAAGAAGTCGATCATCGCGAAGTCGAAGCGGACCCCGAAATTCGGCGTCCGCAAGTATAACCGCTGCCCTCGCTGCGGAAGGCCGCGCGCCTTCTACCGCAGGTTCCGGCTATGCAGGATCTGCCTGAGGGAACTGGCGCTCCGGGGGGAGCTCCCCGGCGTGATCAAGGCGAGCTGGTAGGGGAGGGGCCATGGCGATAAGCGACCACATTTCGAATCTCCTTGCGAGGATCCGCAATGCCCAGATGGCGCGGTTCGACCAGCTCGAGCTGCCCTGCACGCACGTCCTGGAGAACGTCGCCCGGATACTGAAGGAGGAAGGGTTCATAAAGAATTTCCGGGTCATGCCGGAGAAGAACCAGCCCTCTCTCAAGATCTTCCTGAAGAACGTGCCGGAAGCGGGATACGCGATCAAGGGAATGAAGCGGGTCAGCCGGCCCGGCCGGCGCGTCTACGTGGGGAAGGACGACATCCCGACCGTGAAGAACGGCTTCGGGGTCGCCATCATCTCCACTTCCAGGGGGGTGATGACCGGGGAAAAGGCGAAGAAGCTAGCCATCGGCGGGGAACTGCTCTGCGAGGTCTGGTAGAGCGGCCGCGGGTTCGAATTTCGGAGGAATGAGATGTCCAGAATCGGAAAAGTACCGGTGGCATTGCCTTCAGGGGTTACCGTGCAGGTGCAGGACGGAAGCATGACGGTATCCGGAAAGAAGGGGAAGCTCTCACGCCCGATCCCGGGCGAGGTGAAGGTGGAGGTGGCGCAGGGCCGCGTGGTTCTGTCGCTGGATTCGGCGGACCGGCGGAACCTTTACGGAATGTACCGCACGCTCGTGTCCAACATGGTCAAGGGCGTGACGGAAGGGTTCACGAAGACCCTGGACATCGTGGGAGTCGGTTACAAGGCGGAAAGCAGGAAGGGGGCGCTCCACCTGGCCCTGGGGTATTCGCACCCGGTCGTCTTTCCCCTGCCGGAAGGGATCAGCGCCGAGGTGGAAGCGAACACGGTGATCAAGGTCATCGGCATCGACAAGGAGCTGGTCGGGGAGACCGCGGCCAGGATCCGCTCGCTCCGCAAGCCGGACGTCTACAAGCTGAAGGGGATCCGGTACCGGGGGGAGAAGCTGATCAAGAAGGTGGGCAAGGCGGCCGGCAAATAACCCGGACCCGGTCAATCCGAGGAAACCACAGGACGGAGCAGCACGAGCCATGAGCCAGACCAATTTGCGGGAAGCTGCAAGGCAGAAGAGGAAGGCGAGAGTCCGCACGAGGATCTTCGGAACGGAGCAGCGTCCGCGCCTCTCCGTTTTCCGGAGCGCGAAGCACATATACGCGCAGATCGTGGTCGATTCCACGGGATCGACGATCCTGGCGGCCTCCTCTCTCAGCCCTGAGATCAAGGGCGAGCTCGAGGGGCTGAAGAAGAGCGACGCCGCGAAGAAGGTGGGCGAGCTTCTCGGGAGGAAGGCCGCCGAGAAGAACATCCGCAGGGTGGTTTTCGACAGGAACGGCTTCCTTTATCACGGGCGCATCAAGGCGCTCGCGGAAGGCGCCCGGGAGTCGGGCCTGGAATTCTAGCGCATTCGACCTGAGCGTACAGGGAGGAAAGTTTGAAGAAAGTCAATCCGGAAGGGCTCGAGCTGAAGGACCGCGTCGTGCACATAAGCCGCGTGGCCAAGGTCGTGAAAGGCGGCCGGAGGTTCTCGTTCAGCGCCGTGGTTGTGGTGGGCGACGGCAACGGCCACGTGGGGACCGGTCTGGGCAAGGCCAACGAGGTCCCGGACGCGATCCGGAAGGCCGTCCAGAACGCGAAGCGGGTGCTCGTGGAGGTGCCGCTGGTCAACGGGACGATCCCGTTCGAAGTCGTGGGAGAGTACGGAGCCAGCCGGGTCGTCATACGGCCCGCGTCCCCGGGGACCGGCGTCATAGCGGGCGGGGGGGTGCGCGCCGTCATCGAATCGGCGGGGATCTCGAACATCCTGACCAAGTCGCTGGGCAGCAACAATCCCCACAATCTCGTGAAGGCGGCGATCGAGGGATTGAGCCAGCTTCGGACTCCCGAACAGATCGCCGGGACGCGCGGGCCGAAGGAAGAGGAGGCGTCCGCATGAGCGGGTCGCTGAAGATAACGTTGACCCGGGGCTTGAGCGGCCAGCGCGAGTCCCACAGGCGCGTGGTCAAGGGCCTGGGACTTACCCGCGTGAACCGGTCCGTGGTCCGCATGGACACCCCGGAAATCCGCGGGATGGTCGAAAAGGTCAAGTTCCTTCTCAGGGTGGAGGAGACTGGAGAGTCCAGATGAAGCTTAACGATCTGCGTCCGGCAAAAGGGGCGACAAGCGCGAAGAAGCGGATCGGCCGGGGACAGGGTTCGGGCCTGGGCCAGACTTCGGGCAAGGGGCACAAGGGATTGCGCGCCCGCAGCGGGGGAGGCACGAAGCCCGGGTACGAAGGCGGCCAGATGCCGCTTCAGCGGCGCCTTCCGAAGCGCGG
>DATBLU010000059.1:0-2280 GCA_036555205.1 Candidatus Deferrimicrobiaceae bacterium | reverse complement strand
GCCTCGGCGACGAACCCGGAGAAGCCCGGCAGGCCCAGCGACGCGAAGAACGCCACGGTGACGAAGAAGGTGTAGACCGGCACGACGGCGCCCAGGCCTCCGAACCCGTCGATCTGCCGGTGGTGGGCCCGGTCGTATACGACCCCGACCAGGAAGAAGAGCATGGCCGTGATCGTGCCGTGACTGAACATCTGGAACGACGCGCCGATCATTCCTGCCGGGGTGAGCGCCGCCATCCCGAGCAGGCAGAAGCCCATGTGGCTTACCGAGGAATAGGCCACCAGTTTTTTAAGGTCCGTCTGCGCCATGGCGCACAGGGCGCCGTAGACGATGTTTATGACCCCCAGGATGGCCATCGGCACGGCGAACCACAACGTCACGTCGGGGAAGATCGGGAACGAGATCCGCATGAGGCCGTAAGTCCCCATCTTGAGGAGGACGCCCGCCAGGATGACCGAAATTGCGGTCGGCGCCTCGACGTGCGCGTCCGGAAGCCACGTGTGGAACGGGAAGAGGGGGACCTTGATCGCGAACCCGATGAACAGCCCGATGAACAGGAGGGCCCGGACGTCGAAGCCCTTGAGCCACCCGTTGTGGGTCGACTGCTGCATGAAATGGAGCATGTTGAAGGTGTGCCCGCCCGTCTCGGGATTCGTCGTGTTGAAGTAGAGCGCCAGCATCACCAGGAGCATCAGGACGGATCCCAATAGCGTGTAGAGGAAGAACTTGATGGCCGCGTACTCGCGCCGCGGCCCGCCCCAGATCCCGATGAGGAAGTACATCGGCAGCAGCATCACTTCCCAGAACACGTAGAACAGGAAGAAATCGAGCGATGCGAAGACGCCCATCATGCCGGTCTCCAGGAGCAGGAAGAGCGCCATGTACCCCTTGATCTTGTTGGCGATCCCCCAGGACCCGATGACGGCGAGGAACGACAGGAGCGCCGTAAGGAGGAGCATCGGCATCGAGATGCCGTCGGCCCCCATGAAGTACTCGACGTTGATCGACGGGATCCAGCTGTAGCGCTCGACGAACTGGAACTGGTTCGCCACGTTGACGCCGGGCACCGTGCGGTCGAACGCCACCCAGAGCTTGACCGCCAGCGGGATCGGGAGGAACGACGCCACCGCGGCGACGGTTTTGACGAGATTGTCGTTCCCCTTCGGCAGGCAGAGGATGATCGCCCCGCCAAGCAGGGGAAGGAACGTCATCAGGCTCAGGATGTGACTGTCGATAAAACCCACGGAAGACCTCCTCCGGTCAGAAAACTTTTACAAGGTAGATGATCAACAGCCCGCCCGCCAGAACGAACACGTAGTGATAAAGCTTCCCTGTCTGGAACCGGCGGAAGAAGGAGCCGCTCTCGATCGTCGCGGTCGCCACGCCGTTCACGGCGCCGTCGACTACGTAGTCGTCGAACTTGCCGACCAGGAACGATACCCATACGCCAAGCTGCGCGCACAGGTTGACGAGCCCGTCCACGACGTGCAGGTCGAACCACCCCAGCGCGCGGGACAGGGCCTTCGTGCCGTTCACGGCCGTCGCCTCGTACAATTCGTCGAAATACCACTTGTTTCTCAGGAACGTGTGCACCGGCGCGAACATGGCCGCCACGCGGTCGGGATTCACCCAGCCGTAGAAGTAGACGACGAACGCCAGCGCGATCCCCAAGGTCCCGACGGCGACGGACGAGATCATCGCCCACGTGTGGGCGGTGTGCGCCAGGTGCGCGTCGTGATCGGATTCCCCTCCGTGCCCCGCGGCTTTGCCCGCGGCCCTCTCGGCGCGGGGACCCGAAACGTCGTGCGTGGCAGGGGCGGAGCCCTCAGCCGGCTTCGGCGCCTCCGCGGGAACGGCCATTGAGGCCGTCGCGGCGTGCTCGCCGTGTGGGCCCGCCGGGGCGCCGTGCGTCGAAGCGGATGCGACGACCGTTGGAACCGCCGACGCGGGTTTCTTCACCAGGTCGCCGAACCAGCCGCTGTACCAGAAGGAGAACGACAGCCCGGCCAGGACCACCAGCGGCACCCACATGCTCGGCGGCGACTCGTGCGCGTGGTCGAACTTGTGATGGTCCTTGGGCTCTCCGAGGAACGTCAGGATGACAAGGCGGAACATGTAGAAGGCGGTCAGCCCCGCCGTGAACAAGGCGCCTGCGAACAGGAGGATGTGCTGCGGATTCCGCATCCCGAACTCCAGCGCGGCGCCCAGTATCATGTCCTTGCTGTAGAAGCCCGAGAAGAACGGCACGCCGGCGATCGACAGGGTGGCCACCAGGAACGT
>DATBLU010000058.1:0-3622 GCA_036555205.1 Candidatus Deferrimicrobiaceae bacterium | reverse complement strand
TTAATATTCGGATCCAAACAGGTTAAAAAGTTTAAGAACGTCCCTTTACTTAAGGAGAAGCATGACGCGGAGACTTGGAGTAAACATAGACCACGTGGCCACCCTGCGGCAGGCAAGGGGAGGGACGGCGCCGGACCCGGTGACCGCGGCGGGCATCGCGGAACACAACGGCGCCGACGGGATAACGGTGCACCTTCGGGAGGACCGGCGCCACATCCAGGACAGGGACTTGGACCTCCTCTCGAAAGTGGTCCAGACCCGGATCAACCTTGAGATGGCCGCCACCGAGGAGATGATCGGCATCGCCTCGCGCGTCAAGCCTTACTCCGTTACCCTTGTCCCCGAGAAGCGGCAGGAGCTGACCACCGAAGGCGGGCTGGACGTCCTTCGGCAACGGGAGCCCCTGCACAATGCAGTTTCCACGCTGCGCGACGCCGGCATTCTCGTCAGCCTCTTCATCGATCCGGACCTCTCACAGATGCGGGCGGCGAGGCAGGCAGGGGCCGACGCTGTGGAAATTCACACCGGAACCTACTGCGAGGTGTTCCGGGCGGGGAATTTCGGCGCGGAGCTGGAAAAGCTCCGCATGTCGGCCGCCCACGGCAAGAACATAGGGCTTAAGGTGTTCGCCGGGCACGGGCTCGACGTGCGCAACATCGTGCCGGTGCTTTCCCTTCCGGAAATAGAGGAGTTCAACATCGGCCACAGCATCGTGGCAAGGGCCGTCTTCGTCGGCCTGGGCCAGGCAGTGCGCGAGATGGCGGACCTCATCCACGGGGCCCGCTGAAAGCCTCCATGATCGTAGGCATCGGCGTAGACATCGTGGACGTGGGGCGGGTTCATGGGCTGCTCGAGCGCTACCCCGACAGGTTCACGAAGCGTGTGTTCACCGACGCCGAGAATCGCTACGCGCGAAGGAGCGTCAAAACCGCAGAGAGGCTGGCGGGGAGGTTCGCCGTAAAGGAAGCGGTAATGAAGGCGTTCGGCACCGGTAAGTCGCAGGGGATCCTGTGGCGCGACGTGGAAACGGTCCCGGGCGCGATGGGAAAACCTAAAGTAAACCTTTATGGCAATGCTGATAAATATATGAAAAAACTAAACGCCGACAAGATACACGTATCGATATCCCACGACGGCGGGAAGGCACTTGCGTTCGTGGTCATCGAGAGGGCGGGAGGAAACGGATGAAAGTCGCCTCGGCGCGCCAGATGGCCGACCTGGACAAGATCACCATCGAGAAATACGGCATCCCGTCCCTTCTCCTTATGGAGAACGCGGGGCGGTCGTGCACCGAGCGGATCCTGCACATACTCGAGGACAAGGTCGGCGCGGCGGAAGAAGCGTCGGTGGCGGTCGTGTGCGGCAGGGGGAACAACGGCGGCGACGGCATGGTCATCGCCCGGCACCTGCACAACCGGGGGGTCTACGTGGAGGTCTTCCTGTTGGGCGAGGAGGACGACCTCTCCCGCGATGCAAGGGTGCAGAACGACATCCTGAAGAAAATGGATGTAGAGGTCCGGGTGATACGCGAAGCGGAAGGGGTGGAGGACCTGCGAACCTTCCTGGAAGAGGTCCACCTCTGCGTGGACGCGATCCTGGGGACCGGCCTGTCCTCGCCGCTTACGGGCATCGTGCGCGAGGTGGTCGAGGTCATCAACCTGTCGATGGCCCCCGTCTATGCAGTCGACATCCCCAGCGGAATAGACGCAACGACGGGCAGGATTTTGGGCGAGGCGATCAGGGCAGACTACACCGGATCGTTCGGGCTCCTTAAACTTGGCCACGTGCTGCTTCCGGGCTCGATCCACTGCGGCGACACGGAGATATTCGACATCGGTATCCCCTCCAGGGCCGTGTTCGACGCCGACATCAAGACCGAGGCGCTGGACGAGCGGATAGTGAAAAGCATGCTTTCCATCCGCCCGCCCGACTTCCACAAGGGCGACGCGGGCAGGGTGTTCATCATCGGGGGGTCGCCCGGCTTGACCGGCGCTCCGTGCCTGGCAGGGCTCGCCGCAATGAGGATGGGAGCCGGGCTCATCACGGTGGCGGTCCCCGCCTCCCTGCGGCCGATAGTCGAGTCGAAGCTCATGGAAGTGATGTCGATCGGGATCGCCGACGGGGGTTCGGGGTATTTCAGGAAGGATATGATCCCCGAGTTGATGGAAAGGATCTCGCGGGCGGACGTAGTGGTGGTCGGCCCCGGCCTGGGCGCCTATCCGGGAGTCGGGGAGTTCATCGCCGAGCTGTTCCCCCGCATGAAGGTCCCGTTCCTGGTGGACGCCGACGGGCTGAACGCGCTTGCCGGGCAGATAGGCGTCATCCGGACGGCGGGCTCGCAGTGCATCCTGACGCCGCACCCCGGGGAGATGTCCCGCCTGACGCGTGAATCGATCGAGGCCATCGAGGCCTCCAGGATCGGATCGGCGCAGCATTTCGCCGAGGAGCAGGACGCAACGGTTATCCTTAAAGGCGCAAGGACGGTCGTCGCGACGCAGAAAGGGGACGTCTTCATCAACACGACCGGTAACCCCTACATGGCGTCCGGGGGGATGGGAGACGCGCTCTCCGGGATCGTGGCCGCCCTGGCCTCGCAGGGATTGTCCCCGACTGACGCCGCCTGCGCCGGGGTTTTCCTGCACGGGATGTCGGCGGACCTGCTGGTGCGCCGCCATCCGATGTCCGCCGTTTCCGCCACAGACGTCATCGAGAACATCCGCGAGGCCCTTCAGCAAACGATGGGGGAGCCGCCGGCATCCAAGGAGTAGCCGCTGGGCGGGTTTACCGCAGTGCTGACATCCTCGCGCGAGGAGGACACGCTCGAAATTGCGCGTGCCCTGGGAGATGTGCTGCTGCCCGGCGACGTCGTTGCGCTTACGGGGGACCTGGGCGCCGGAAAGACCGTCTTCTGCAAGGGCGCGGCGGAATCGCTCGGCATACCGGCGGACCGGATCGTGTCGCCGAGCTTCACGATAGTGACCGAGCACGAAGGCGCCGTCCCTTTCGTCCACGTGGACGCCTACCGTCTCTCCTCGGAGCGGGAAGCAGCCGACATAGGCCTTGATGAGATCCTTGGCGGGGAAGGCGTCTGCATGGTCGAGTGGGCGGAAAAGATAGCCGAAATGTTGCCAAAATCATGTATAAAGGTTAAATTCCTTTTCTTGGATGAAGGCGGCCGCAGGCTGATACTCGAAGCGGAAGACGCCCCGCGGATCCGCGGTTTCGCCAATCGCTGCAGACGCTACCTTACAGGAGGTTGATCCGGGAAATGGCACTCATCGTCCAAAAGTACGGCGGCACCTCGGTCGGCTCCGTCGAGAAGATCAAGAACGTCGCCAAGCGCGTGGCGCGCACAAAGGACCAGGGGAACGACGTGGTGGTCGTCGTGTCGGCGATGGCGGGGGAGACGAATCGCCTGCTGGGCCTTGCGCACCAAATAGCGGAGATGCCGAACGAGCGCGAGCTGGACGTGGTCGCATCGACGGGCGAGCAGGTGACGATCGGCCTGCTGGCCATCGCGCTTACCGAGATGGGATACAAGGCGAGGTCGTTCTGCGGCTTCCAGATCCCGGTCCTGACCGATTCGGCGTACGTGAAGGCGCGGATCATGAAGATCGAGGGC
>DATBLU010000025.1:0-3999 GCA_036555205.1 Candidatus Deferrimicrobiaceae bacterium | reverse complement strand
TTCGTCCTGCCCGACGCCGACGGTCTCGATGATGACGACGTCCTTGCCCATCGCGTCCATGACGTTGACGATGTCTATAGTCGACTTCGAGAGGCCGCCCAGGTGCCCCCGGGTGGCGAGGCTCCGGATGAAAACATCCTCATCAAGGGCGTGTTTCTGCATGCGGATGCGGTCGCCCAGGATCGCCCCGCCGGTGAACGGGCTGGTCGGATCTACGGCTACTATCCCCACGGTCTTGCCCTGCCTGCGCAGGAGCTCCACGAGGCCGTCCACCAGGGTCGACTTGCCGGCGCCGGGAGCGCCGGTGATCCCGAGGATATAGGCGCGCCCGGTATGCTTGTAAAGGCTCTTAAGAACCTTGTGCGCGGCCGGGATCTCGTCGTCGAGGTCGCGCATGAGGCGCGCCGCCGCGCGGACGTCGCCGGCGAGGATGTCCTTGAGCGATACGGCCACTGCCTCAGTTCCCCCGGACCAGCCGCCTGGCGATGATCAGGCGCTGGATTTCCGAAGTGCCTTCTCCTATCTCGCACAGCTTCGCGTCGCGCATGAACCGCTCCACGGGGTATTCGGTGATATACCCGTAGCCGCCCAATACCTGCACCGACTTGATCGTGGCGCGCATCGCCGCTTCCGAGGCGAAGAGCTTGGCCATGGCGGCCTCCTGCACGTACGGCTTCCCCGCGTCTTTCAGGTATGCCGCGCGCAGCGTGAGCAGCTGTGCCGCATCGAGCTCCGTTCCCATGTCCGCGAACATCCACTGGATCGCCTGGAACTCGGCGATCGCCTGCCCGAACTGCCTGCGCTCCCTGGCGTACGCGGCGGCCTCCGCCATGGCGCCGAGGCCGATGCCGACCGAAAGAGCCGCAATCGAGATGCGTCCGCCCGCGAGGTTTCGCATGGTGTCCCTGAAACCCGAGTTGACGGCGCCGATGACGTTGCCCGGGCGCACCTCCAGGTCCTCGAACACGAGCTCCGCCGTGTCGGAGGACCGCATGCCCAGCTTGTCCAGCTTCTTGCCTACGGACAGCCCTTTGGCGCCTGCCTCCACGAGAAATGCGGTCACGCCGTCTCTCCCCTTTTCCTTGTCCGTGACCGCGAGGATCACGAAGACGGAGCCCACGCTTCCCTGCGTTATGAACATCTTGCTTCCGTTCAGAACCCAGCGGTCCCCCCGCCATTCCGCCTTCGTGCGCATGTTGAGCGAGTCGGAGCCCGACCCCGGCTCGGTCAACGCCCACGCGCCGAGCATTTTTCCTGAGGCAAGCCCGGGAAGATACTTTCTCTTTATCGCCTCCGACCCGAACGAAAGGACGTGCGCCGTGCACAGCGAATTGTGGGAGGCGACGGTAAGCCCAAGCGATCCGTCTCCCCGTCCGATCTCTTCCACCGCTATGGCGTATCCGACGGTGTCCATCCCGGAGCCGCCGTATTCTTCGGGCACCATTGCGCCCATCAGGCCCAGCTCCCCCAGTTTCGCGACGGTCCCGAATGGGAACTTCCCTTCCTCGTCCCACTTCCCCGCATTGGGGCGCACTTCCCTGGCGACGAAGGAACGGACCATGTCGCGCAGTGCGGCGTGCTCCGGCTTGAGCTGGAAATCCATCTTATCCCGCCGGAACGAAGTAGACGTCGGTCGGCTTAAATTGGGAGTTCCGGCGGAACTTGGCCCGGATCTTCATCCCGATGCTGATGTCTTGCGGACCTTCGACGCCTATCAGCCGGGCCAGGAGCAGCGTATCCACCCCGTCGAACTCCACCAGCACAAGGTGGAACGGGGTCTCCTTGAGGAATTCCTCGCTGCCGAAGTAGCAGGTCGTGAAAGTGTGCACCCTGCCTTCCTGGGGAAGCTCCACCCACCTTGTCTCCTTGCCGCACTTCGTGCAATGCATGCGCGGCGTCGCATAGGTGTAGTCGCACTTGCCGCAGCGGGTCCCCATTATCTTCTTGTTCGCGAGTCCCGCGAAGAACGGGGAATCCTGCCCGTACGAGTGTACGTACTCGACGTAGTATGGATGCTTTATGACGATGGGAGACATCGACTTCAAGGCGTTCAGGTCCTTCGGGAAGGGGACGCCGAACACCGTGGTCCCCGTCATCGCCTCTTCGAGCTTCGCCGCGGGATTGCGCCGCGGCATGTTTTTACCGCCCGTATCGTTCTTCGCCATTGTCACCACCCCCGTTCCAGTATCGACACGGTGACGTAGGTGCCCGTGCCGGCGTGGCTGTGGATCAGCCCGCGGTTCGCTTTCTTGAGCTGCAGCTCCGCCGAACCGTAGTGCTTCTTTATGGTCCCCTGGATCTGCCAGAATGCAAAAACGGCCTGCATGAGGCCGGTGGCCCCGACCGGATGCCCGCATGCTATGAGTCCCCCGGAAGGGTTGACCGGGATAGTCCCCTTGGTCTTGAGCTTTAGCCCGTAGTCTATCTGCGGCATGAACGGGTGCCCCTCCTCGACGAATTTCCCCCCTTCTCCGTACTTGCAGAGGGCCAGGTCCTCGTACGTCTGGATTTCGGAAGAGGTGTATGCGTCGTGCAGCTCGACGAAATCGATCTCCCTGATGGGGTCCGTGATCCCCGCCATCCCGTATGCCTGAAGCCCGGCGGACCGCCCCGCCCGGAAGGAGTGGACGCCGGGGTACTTCAAGTTTTTGTAGTCGCTTTTCTTTTCGTTGGGCGCGAGGATCACCTCACCGTGCGGCCTGTCGGCCATCCGCATCATGTCCGTCCCGGTGCCGACCCCGGTGATCTTCACAGGCCGGTCCGTAAGCCGGAACGCCATCTCCTCGCTGGCGAGGATGCAGGCCGCCGCGCCGTCCGACATGACGCAGATGTCCAGGAGCGTCAACGGATAGGCGACCATCGCGGAGTTGCGGACGTCCTGTATCGTAAGCCGCTTCCGCTTCTGCGCGTACGGGTTGTCGTAGGCGTTCATGTGGTTCTTTACCGACACCATGGCGAGCTGCTCCACGGTGGTCCCGAACTCGTGCATGTGCCGGTTCACCATCATCGCGTAATACCCGGAATAGAATCCCCCGACCGGATAGTCGAAGTTGACGTCGGAGGCCAGGGCTATGAATTCGTTCCCCTTCCATGTCTGGACGCGCGACATCGTCTCAAAACCGAACGCGAGGCAGACGTCCATCCTCCCCGATGCGACGGCCTCCCATCCGGCCTGGAAGCAGAGCCCGCCGGTGGCCCCGCCGCCCTCTATCCGCTTGTTCGGCTTGGGGCAAAGCCCCAGGTAGTCGGTGGCCATGATCCCCGCCATAAGCTGGCGCGTGAAGTGGTCCGAGAAATAGGACGCCACCGAGCCGTCTATCATCGCAAGTTTAAGCCTTGGCACGTCGCCCATCGCGTAGTCGAACGCTTCCTTCACCATCTTCTGGAACGTCGCGTCGGGCCGGGCCTTCTCGAACTTGCTGACCCCCCCGGATACCATGTAGACAGGTCTCACGTGATTTCCTCCTGGCGGTATTCGTCCCTATTTCCTGGGCCTGACACGTTCCCGTACGTAGTCGACGATCTCCTGCAGCGGCGTGCCCGGCGTGAATACGCGGTCGACTCCCTTTTTCTTGAGCTTCGGGATGTCGTCGTCAGGGATGATCCCGCCGCCGAAGACCACGACGTCGCCCATCTTCTTTTCCCGCAGCATCTCCACGATCCGCGGCAGCAGGTAGTTGTGCGCGCCGGAAAGGATCGAGAGCCCGATCCCGTCGACGTCCTCCTGGGAAGCGGCGTTGGCGATCATCTCCGGCGTCTGGTGGAGGCCGGTGTAGATGACCTCGAATCCGGCGTCACGAAGCGCCCTCGCGATTATCTTCGCCCCGCGGTCGTGGCCGTCCAGGCCGGGCTTCCCGATGAGGATGCGGACCTTGCGCACCGGTTTTTTGCGTCCCGCCGTATCCTTGATCCTTGCCGCGGCGCTCGCCATCTCGTCCCCCTTATCGTTTGTTTAAAACATCGCCGGATCTGTGTAGGTGCCCATCGTCTCCCGCAAGG
>DATBLU010000019.1:0-8537 GCA_036555205.1 Candidatus Deferrimicrobiaceae bacterium | reverse complement strand
TGGAGGGCGGGACGGCGAAGACTTCCCGGAGCTGGTCCCGCAGCGCCCTTCCCGGGACCGGATCGACCCCGACGAACGCGTGGTAAAAGCCGGGCACCGCCCGCAGCAGCGGCGACTGCACGAAGTACGGGATCATCCCTGCATGCCCCGAGGCGCAGATGCAAGCCGCCTGCCTCGGCATAAGCGACCATCGCCGGCATCGCGCCGGGGCCGCCCGGTAGCCGGCGTAGGCGCCGCAGGAGGGGGGCGCAGTGAGGTAAAGCGCAGGCGCGCGGGTTCACCGCGCGCCGAGCCACGAACGGAGTCCCCCTCCGAGGCGGCGAAGCCGCCTGGCGGGCGGCTCATCCTCGCGCCTCGAGGACGGCGGCCCGGAAGGCGGCGAACTCGGGCGGGTCGGCTATGGTGAACTCCATCCTCTCGCCGGTTGCGGGGTGAACGAACCCGAGGTGGAACGCGTGGAGGAGGAACCGGTCCAGCGTCATCGTGCCGGCGGATGGGGCGCTCCCCAGCTGCACCTTGCGCGAGCGGCCGTAGACGTCGTCCCCGACGATCGGGCACGAAATGGACGCGCTGTGGACGCGCACCTGGTGGGTCCGACCCGTCTCCAGCCGGAACTCCACGAGGGAAAAGGGTCCGAACGACTCCATGCACCTGTAATGGGTCACGGCCCTGCGCCCGCCCTTTGCCAGCACAGCCATCTTTTTCCTGTGGACGGGGTGCCTCCCTATCTGCGTGACTACCGTTCCGGCCGCCTGCGGCGGCCTTCCGCGGACGATTCCATGGTAGCGGCGATCCACCGTCCGGTGCGAGGCGAACTGGGCCGAAAGGGCCGAGTGCGCCACGTCGGTCTTGGCTGCCACGAGGATGCCGGATGTGTCCCGGTCGAGGCGGTGGACGATCCCCGGCCGCGCAACGCCGCCGATTCCGGAGAGCCGGTCGGCGCGGGACAAAAGGACGTTCACCAGCGTCCCGCCCGAATGCCCCGGCGCGGGGTGAACCACCATTCCCGACGGCTTCTCCACAACCATCAGGTGCTCATCCTCGAACAGGACGCGTAAGGGGCGATCCTCCGGGACAAGATCGAGCAGGCGGGGCGGCGGCACGGAAACGGTGACCACCTCGTCTCCCTTAAGCCTGGCGGAGGCGCGCGCCCGGGCGGCGCCCACGCGCACCATCCCTTCGTCTATGAGCCGCTGGATGCGGGTGCGGGATAGTCCGGGGATGGCCCCGGAAAGGTAGCGGTCCAGCCGCTCCCCGGCCTGCCCGCGGGGAACGGTTAAGCGATGCGTCACCGGCGGCAAGTACCGGGCCCCGGCATCGCCTACCAGGCTTTTGAGGGGATCCGCCCCATCGGCCGGATAAGTACGTCTACCAGCGCCTCGTTGAAATGGTTCGTGCTGCGGGCGATTTCCGGGTCGACCCTGCTCTGGTAATAGTTCTTCCCCTCCTCTATCTCGTCCTTCAGGAGGTCGAACAGGGTATCCCTCGCAATTCCCTCCTCCACCTTCTTCGCGTTGTAAAGGGCGATGTCCGAGACCACCGCCCGGGCGATGCGCCGGGCCACGTCAGGATCCTTTACGATCCCCATCATTTCCCTCCTGGCCGCAACGGCCGCTTGATTCGCCCTACCGGGCGCGGAATGCCGCGTAAACCTGTGTCCCGTCGCGCCACAGAAGGACGGAGACCATCTGTCCTTTCGGGAGTCCCGCAACCGCCTTCCGGTATGCGTCGATTCCCGGCACAGGCACGCGGTTGATGCTCATGAGGATGTCTCCCTCGCGGATCCCGCCCTCCCAGGCGGCTCCCGCCGCGTCGACGAAGACGACCTCCACACCCCCCTCGATCCCAAGCTCGCGCATGACCCGGGCGTGAAGACCCTCGACCGCCAGCCCCCAGGCGTCCTGCGGGGCTTTCCGTGCCTGCGGGCGGGCCTCCTGCCCCTCCATCTCGGCGACCAGGACCTCCACCCTCGCCCTCTTCCCCCCCCTGAGAATATCGATGGCCGCGCTGCTCCCCGGCGCGGCGGAGGCCACCTGCTTCTGGAAATCCTTCACGCCGTGCACCGGCTTCCCCAGGAAGGATGTGATTATGTCCCCTCCCCTCAGCCCCCCCTTCTCGGCAGGGCTGCGAGGGACGACATGGTTCACCAGTATTCCCTTCTCGCCTTTGGCGCCGAACGATTCCGCCAGCTCCGGAGTGAGCGCCTGGATCCCGACTCCCAGCCAGCCGCGGCGGATCGATCCGTTCCGCGCCAGCTCCTGCTCCACGGCCATGACCGTGTTGATGGGTATGGCGAAGCCGATGCCCTGCCCTGCGGTCACCATGGCCGTATTGATCCCGACGACCTCCCCGCTGGTGTTGAGCAGCGGCCCCCCCGAGTTGCCGGGATTGATCGAGGCGTCCGTCTGTATGAAATCCTCCGTCGACTCCACGCCCAGGTCGGTCCTCCCCGTCGCGCTTATGACGCCCAGCGTCACCGTGCTCTCCAGTCCGAACGGATTCCCCACGGCGATCGCCCATTCCCCGACCTTCAGGCGCCCGGAGTCGCCCAGCACCGCAACCGCGAGCTTGCCTGCAGGCTTGATCCGGAGGAGCGCCACGTCGGTGCGGGCGTCTGCGCCGACGACGCGCGCCGGATACTCGGTCCTGTTCCAGAGCCGCACAATGATCTCGTCGGCATCGCGGATGACGTGCTCGTTGGTGACGATAAGGCCGTCCTCGGCGACGATCACTCCCGATCCCAGGGAGTTGTCCCTGCCGCCGTTCTCGTCCATCCTGTCGGCGGGGTAGTCCTGGATCCGCTGGCGGTCCGACCGCCGGGACGATCCCCTCCCGCGGGGAAACGCCGTGACCGTGCGTATGTTTACCACCGCCGGGACGGCGCGCTCGACCGCCTTTACGAACGCCTGCTGAAGGGCAGCGGCGTCCGCCTGGCCCGGGGCCGGGCCGCTTCCGCGCGAGCATCCGATCGAAATCGCCGCCAGGCACGCCAGGGCGGCCAGGGATAGCGCCTTCATCCGGCGGTCCCGCCGGCGGCCGCGGGGTCAGGCTCCCGCCCGCCGGCTTCCTTCCTCGGGGGCAGCTTCATCCCCCGCGCGTACTGCACGTCCTTGTCTATCTGGCGGACCAGCTCCTCGGCGCTCCTGAACTTTCGCTCGTCGCGGATTCGGTCGCGGAAATAAACGGAGACCTCCTGCCCGTAGAGATCGCCGCGGTAATCGAGCAGATGGACCTCGACGCTGAGCGAATTCTCCCCGAACGTGGGGTTGAATCCGACGCTCGCCACGCCGCGGATCCGCGCGCCGGAGACCTCGATCTCGACGATGTACACGCCCGGAAGCGGGATGAGCTCCTGGGAGTACTGTATGTTGGCGGTGGGGTACCCGAGCTTTTTCCCCCTGCCGGCGCCCCGTATCACCGGGCCGGTTATCCTGTACGGCCGGCACATCAGCTCTTCCGCCTCCCGCACCCTGCCGGCGAGCAGGAGCTCCCGGATCCGCGTGGAGCTTACTATCAGCCCGCCACGGACCAGGGGAGGCACGATTTCGACTTCGAATCCCAACTCCCTTCCCATCTCGCAGAGCATCGACGGCGAGCCGGTGCGATTCCTGCCGAAGGTGAAATCGTAGCCGACTATCACGTGCCGCGCGCGCAGCCTGCGAGAAACGATTTCCCGCGCGAATTCCTCGGGCCACATGAGGCCTACTTCTCCGGTGAAGGACTCCACGACGATGGTCTCGATTCCGAACCATGCGATCAGCGCGGTCTTCTCCTCGAGCGAGGTTATCTCGTAGAACCGGGCGCGGGGGGAGAAAAACCGTATCGGGTGCGGGGAAAACGTGAGGGCGACGGACGTCGTCCCGGCCGCCTTCGCCCGGGCGACGGTGCGCCGCAGCAGCTCCTGGTGCCCGAGGTGGACACCGTCGAAGTTCCCGACGGTCAGCGACACGGCGGCCTCCCGGCTGAAAGCGGAGGAGCCGTTTACGACGTTCATCCGCTGCATATCCTTTTCGCGAGCTGGAATTCCTTGCCTTTAAAGTTATGATACTATACCCGGATTCCGGCGTTTCGCCGCAATTATCCGACGTCGTCGAAATTTTACGGGGATCGGGATGGGACGCCGAATACTTGCATGAAAATCATTCATAAATACGTACTGGCCGAGTCAGCCGCCCCTTTTCTGATCGGCCTGTTCACTTTCACGCTCGTCGTCCTTCTCCATCGTTTCGCCCGGATTGCCGACCTTGTCATCGCCAAGGGCGTTCCCTTGTCTTTCGCGGGAAAGCTGCTGTTGTCCATGTTCCCCGCATTCCTGGAGATCACCCTGCCCGCCGCGCTGCTGCTGGCGGTGCTGCTCGCCCTGGGAAGGCTCGCCGCGGACTCGGAGACCGCCGCCCTGCAGTCCGCAGGCGTCGGGATGCGGGGAGTCGCCCTGCCGGTCCTCCTGCTGAGCGGCGGGACCTTCATCGCCAGCCTCTTCATCGGCTGGAGCGGCGTACCCTGGGGAACCCGGCAGATGCATGAAATCCTTTCGGCCATCATTTCCTTGCGGGCCGGTGCGGGCGCGTCCGAGCACGTTTTCCAGGAAATAGCGCCGGGAGTGCTCGTATTCCCCGACCGCGTCTCCGCGGACGGGGCGAGAATGACGGGAGTCCTTCTCTCCCGCGGCGTCGAGGGGAAGGAGCCGATCCTGGTTTTCGCGAAGGACGGGGAGTTCTCCCAGGATGGCGGCGTCCGCGCCGTCAGGCTCAATCTTTCGGACGGAACGATCCACCACGAGGACTCGGCCGCGGGCGTTTATCGGACGGCCTCATTCCATGAGATGCATTTCATCCTTCCCCTGGGACTGGCCGGAGCGGGAGACAGCGAGGACCCCAAGCGCATGACCCTCCCCGAGCTCTCGAGGATGAGCGCCGCATCCGGGAACACGGCAAAAGGCGCCTCCTACCGGTACCATTTCCACCGGCGCCTGTCCCTTGCGTCATCCTGCATCGCCTTCGGTCTCTTCGCCATGCCTCTGGGCCTGTTCCAGCGGGCACGGGGAAAATCGCCTGCATTCGCGATAACGGTGGCCCTCATTGTCTTCTATTACCTGTTCCTGGCGGCGGGGGGCGCCATGGAGGAACGGGCCCCGGGCGCCATGGTCCTTCTCATATGGGCGCCGAACGCCATCGTGCTCGGCGCCGCATTGTGGATCCTCTGGAAGTCGGAATCGCGCATGATATCCCTCCCCTCGTTATTCGGGTGGATCCAGAGGAAGAAATGACCATCTTGAGCCGCCATCTCTACCGTGAATTCTTCCTTATGGCCGCCGCCTGCATACTGGGGTTCCTGGCCCTCTTTCTGGTCATCGATTTCGTGGAGTCCGCGGATGAATTCCTGACCCACCGCGCGGCCGCCGGGGAAATCTTCCGGTACTACATGCTGAAGGTCCCCGGCATCTTTTTCATGATCTCGCCGGTCGCGGTACTGGTGGCCGTCCTGATCACGGTCTCCATACTGGCGAGGAACAACGAATTCACCGCGATGTTCTCCGTGGGCATCGGGCCGACGCGCGCGTTCGCCCCCCTGATCGCGGGGTGCGCCCTCGTTTCGGCGCTGTCCCTCGGATCTTCCGAAATCATCGCTCCCGGGGCAAACGCCAAGGCCAGGGAAATCGCCAGGCTCCGCGTCCGCCCCGGGCGGATTGCAGCCCAGTTCTCCCAGAACCGCTACTGGATCCGGGGGGATAACGCGGTGCTCTCCGCCCAGGTCATCGACGCGGCAGGAAAGATGCTGCACGGTTTCCAATACCTCGAGATCGACAGGGACTTCCGCCTCGTCCGGCGCATCGACGCCAGGGTGGCGGAGTACACCGAGGCGGGAAAGTGGCAGCTCCGGGACGGCAGGGAGCGTTTCACGGCCGGGGACCTGAAGGCCTTCCCCTTCGCGAAAAGGGAGTTCGCCTTCGCCGAGACCATCCAGGGCTTCATGGACGGGGAAACGCCGCCCGGGGAGATGACGTACGGCCAGCTCTCGGGGTACATCGCGGACTCCAAGGCGAGGGGGTACGACGTGCGCCGCCACGAGGTGGACCTGCATGCGAAATTTTCGTACCCGCTCCTGAACGTGATCGTCGGCCTGATCGCGATTCCGATCGCCCTGCGAACTCCCCGCTCGGGAGGGGTGTGGAGGAGCATCGGGGCTGGCCTGCTGATCGGATTTTTCTGCTGGATGGGCCTGTCGGCCTCGCTCTCACTCGGGAGAATGGGAATGCTCCCCCCGCTCGCCGCGGCATGGCTGCCGGACCTGCTTTTCGCCGCGGGCGGCGTCATGCTTTTCCGGCACAGCCCCGGGTAGGGATCTTCTTCAGGAACGACAAATGGAAATGCCGGGAGAGCGGCCTGGGGCCAAGAGGCCCCGGGTCCTTTCAAGGAGGGGATTTCCTTCTATCTCCCGGCATCCTGTTAGATGATTGCCGGGAGCCCGCAGGCGCGCCTGATCCTTAAGTCCCCATCTCCCAGGAGGCCAGGTACTTCTTCTGCTCCGGCGTCAGAAGGTCGATTCTCACACCGGTCGCCCGGAGCTTGAGGCGGGCGATCTCCCGGTCGATCGGCCCGGGGACGGGGTATACACGCCGCTCCAGCGATTCCTTCTGCCGGACCAGGTATTCCGCCGACAGCGCCTGGTTGGCGAAACTCATGTCCATCACGTTGGAGGGATGCCCCTCCGCGGCGGCCAGGTTTACGAGTCGTCCTTCCGCAAGGACGTGTATCGCGCGCCCGTCGCGCATCATGTACTCCTCGACGAACGGCCGCACGGTGCGGACCGTCTTGGCCATCTTGGCCAGCGCGGGGATGTCGATCTCTACGTTGAAGTGCCCGGAGTTGCATACGATCGCTCCGTCCTTCATCTTCGCGAAATGCTCGCGCCGCAGGACGTGAAGGTTCCCGGTCAGCGTGCAGAAGATGTCTCCGACCCTCGCCGCCTCGGACATCGTGACCACGTCGAACCCGTCCATCAGAGCCTCGAGCGCCGGCAGCGGGTCGACCTCGGTCACCAGGACGCGCGCGCCCATGCCCTTTGCGCGCATCGCCAGCCCCCGGCCGCACCAGCCGTAACCCGCGACGACGAAGCACGATCCGGCGAGCAGGCGGTTGGTGGCGCGCATTATCCCGTCGATCGTGGACTGCCCCGTGCCGTAGCGGTTGTCGAAGAAGTGCTTGGTCTTCGCCTCGTTCACCGCCACGATCGGGTAGCGCAGGACCCCCTTCTCCGCCATCGCGCGCAGCCTGATGACGCCGGTCGTCGTTTCCTCCGTCCCGCCGATCACGCTCTTGAGGTATTCCTTCTTCTCCGTGTGGATCACAGAGACGAGGTCGGCTCCGTCGTCCATCGTCAGGTGAGGAGCCGCCGACAGCGCCTGCAGGATGTGGGAGTAATATGTCCTGCGCTTTTCCCCCTTGATCGCGTACACCCTGATCCCGTCGTGGCGGACGAGCGATGCCGCCGCGTCGTCCTGCGTGGAAAGCGGGTTGGAGGCGCAAAGGGACACCTTCGCGCCTGCGGCCGCGAGTACCTGCATCAGGGCCGCCGTTTCCGTCGTCACGTGAAGGCAGGCTGCGATGCGGATGCCCGAAAGCGGCTTCTCCCTGGCGAACCGCACACCGATCGAACGCAGAACCGGCATGTCCTTCTTCGCCCACTCGATGCGGTCCCGCCCCGCCTTCGCCAGGCGGATGTCCTTAACGTCGTGGCTGTTTCCGCGGCCCATGTCGCCGTCCCCTCCTTGCCGGGCCGTTCACCCGGAGTTCTTCAGCAACGCCCCCACCTTGTCCGTCCGCTCCCAGGTGAATTCCCGCAGCTCCCGGCCGAAGTGGCCCAGGGCCGCCGTCATGCGGTAGATCGGGCGCAGCAGGTCCAGGGCCTTGGTGATCATCGCCGGGCGCAGGTCGAACGTCTCGCGGATCGCCCGCGAAATCCTCTCCTCCGGTATGCGCGCCGTGCCGAACGTCTCCACCATCACCGACACCGGCTCCGCCACCCCGATCGCATAGGCAAGCTCGACTTCGCACTTCCTCGCAAGTCCGGCCGCGACGACGTTCTTCGCCACGTAGCGGGCCATGTACGCCGCGCTTCGGTCGACCTTGGAGGGATCCTTCCCGGAGAACGCCCCGCCTCCGTGGCGGCTGTAGCCGCCGTAGGTGTCGACGATGATCTTCCTCCCGGTGAGCCCGGTGTCCCCGTGGGGGCCGCCCACGACGAAGCGGCCCGTGGGATTGATGTAGAACCGCGCCTTCTTCGCCAGCAGCCCCTTCGGAATGGCCTTCCGGACCACCTCCTCGACTATGCCTTCGGTCAGCGTCTTGCGGGAGACGTCCTCGGAGTGCTGCGCGGAGCACACCACCGCGGTCACCTCGCGCGGGACGCCGTCCACGTAGCGCACGGTCACCTGGCTCTTTCCGTCGGGCCGCAGCCACGGCAGGATTTTCCTTTCCCGCGCTTCGGTGAGCCTGGCGCAGATCTTGTGCGCGAACGAGATGGGCATCGGCATGCGC
>DATBLU010000006.1:0-12397 GCA_036555205.1 Candidatus Deferrimicrobiaceae bacterium | reverse complement strand
CCGGCGGGCGCGATGGAAGGAAAGGGCGAAACGGTGCGCCTCGTCCCGAACGCGCATCAGGAGGAGCAGAACGGGATCGTGCGGGGGGAGGACCACGGGGTTCTTCCTGCCCGGGAGGAAAATCCTCTCCCGGAAGACCTTCTCGCCGCCGCGCACCCGCTCCTTGGCCAGCGCGACGACGGGGATGAAATCCATGCCCCCTCCTTTCATCGCGGCCGATGCCGACGAAAGCTGCCCTTTCCCCCCGTCGACGAGGACCAGGTCCGGCATCCCCCCGAAATCCTCGTCGTGCGCGAACCGGCGCCGGACAACCTGCTCCATCATCGCGAAGTCGTCCTGCCCGGCCACTCCGCGCACCGCGAACTTCCGGTACCACTTCTTCGCCGCCTTCCCCCCGACGAATGTCACCATCGACCCGACCGGCTCCGTCCCCGAGAGGTTCGAGATGTCGAACCCCTCGATTCTCTGCGGAGGCTTCGGGAGGTGGCACAGGGATGCCATCCGCGCGGCCAGCCCCTCGTAGGCGACCTCCTTCTCCTTCCGCATCCGGTGCGCTTCCGCGGCGTTCGTGTTGGCCAGCACCACAAGCCTCGCGCGCTCTCCGGACTCCGGGACCTTGATCCGGACGGGGCTTTCCGCCCTGTCCGAGAGAAGCGACGCCAGGGGCTCGCGGTCGGCGATCTCCATCGGGAGAAGGATCTCCCCCGGTAGGTATGCCCCGACCGCGTAATGCTGGAGGAGGAAGGAGGAAAGCGCCTCGTCTTCGGCGCCTTCCACGCGGAACGCGTAGGTGTGGGCGTCGGACAGTCTCCCGGCCCGAACGTGCAGGACGGCCCCGGTCCCGTCGGGACCTTCGCGGTGCCAGCCGATCGCGTCCACGTCCCCAGGCACCGCGCGGACGACCCGCTGACGTACGAGCGTCCCCTCCACGGTCGCGACCCTGTCCCTGATCTTCGCCGCCTCCTCGAACTTCATCTCGCGTGCAAGGCGCGCCATCTCGGCCTTCCAGCCTTTCATGATCTCCCGGTAGTTCCCTTTAAGAAAACGGACCGCGTCGTCGACGACGGGAAGATATTCCTCCCGGGAAATCATCCCGGCGCACGCGCCGCCGCACCGGCCCATCTGATAATTGAGGCACGGCCTCCGCCGGGAGGCGAATTTCTTCGGGGTGCAGGAGCACAGGGGAAACAGCCGGTAAAGCAGGCGAAGCGTCTCGCGGATCCCCCGCGCGGAGGAATAAGGGCCGAAGTAGGAGGCGCCGTCCTTCGAGACGCGGCGAACGAGCTCCGGGCGCGGGAACTCGTCCTTCCGGTCGATCCGCAGCAGCAGGTACTCCTTGTCGTCCCTCAGGAAAACGTTGAACGGAGGCCTGTGTTCCTTGATGAGGGTGTTCTCCAGCAGCAGCGCTTCCTTTTCCGTCGCGGTGACGATGCATCGCACGTCGGCCACGCGCCGCACGAGATGCGGGATCTGGGGGCGGCCGTCGCCGCCGGGCGCCGTGTAGTTGTGCAGCCTCGCGCGCAGCACCTTCGCTTTCCCTACGTAGAGGACCTTCCCCCGCGCGTCCGACATGAGGTAGACCCCCGGAGCGCGGGGAAACATCCTCCAGTCGGAAAGGGCCGTCATTCCTTACCTCGCCGAAAGTTCCATTTTTTCCAGGACCAGCAGCCGGTCCCGAATCTCGGCGGCGCGTTCGAAGTCGAGCTTCTTCGCCGCCCGCTCCATCTCCCTGCGAAGCCTTTTCAGCGCCTTGGCCAGCTCCGCGTAAGAGGCATACTCATCCTTCTCGTCCGTCTCCACGGTGACGTAATCCGCCTCGCACACCTGGCCGATCGGCTCCGCGATGTTCTTCTTCACCGTTTCCGGCGTTATCCCGTTGCGCTCGTTGAACGTCCTTTGCTTCTCCCGCCGGCGCCCGGTTTCGGAGATCGCCTCGCGCATCGACGCCGTCTCCTGGTCGGCGTAAAGGATCACCTTCCCCGATACGTTGCGCGACGCGCGGCCGAACGTCTGGATAAGCGATCGCGCCGACCGCAGGAACCCCTCCTTGTCCGCGTCCAGGATTGCGACCAGCGACACTTCGGGAATATCCAGCCCCTCGCGCAGGAGGTTGATCCCGATGAGGACGTCGAACTTTCCCAGGCGCAGATTGCGGATGATGTTCACGCGCTCCACCGTGTCGATGTCGGAGTGGAGGTACTGTACGCGTATCCCCTGTCCCTCGTAATGCTCGGTCAGGTCCTCGGCCATCCTCTTGGTGAGCGTCGTCACCAGGACGCGCTCCCCCGCCCCCGCCCGTTGACGGATTTCCCCGAGCAGGTCGTCCACCTGCCGGACGGCGGGCCGCACCTCGACTTCCGGGTCGACGAGGCCCGTCGGCCTTATGATCTGCTCGGCCACCGCACCGCCGCTCTCGGACAGCTCGTACGTGCCCGGCGTCGCGGATACGAAGACCGTCTGGCCCGTGACCCGGTTGAACTCCTCGAACCGAAGCGGCCGGTTGTCGAGCGCCGAGGGGAGCCGGAATCCGAACTCGACGAGCGTCTCCTTCCGGGACCGGTCTCCGTTGTACATGCCGTTTAGCTGCGGGACCGTGATGTGTGATTCGTCGATGAACGTGATGTAGCCCTTGGGGAAATAATCCAGGAGCGTGTAGGGGGGCTGCCCGGGCTTCCGGCCGTCCAGGTGCCGCGAATAGTTCTCGATCCCGCTGCAGAATCCCATCTGCCGGATCATCTCCAGGTCGTAGGTAGTGCGCTGCTTCAGGCGTTCGATCTCGAGTAATTTCCCCCGGGCCGCCAGCTCCTTCAGGCGCGCGTCCAGCTCCTCCTCGATCCCCGAAACGGCCCGCTCCAGGTGGTCTTCGGGCGTCACGTAATGGCTGGCGGGGAAGACGACCGTCTCCCGGACCTCGTACAGCCTGGTCCCCCGGAGCGGCTCCACGTACCGGATTCGCGCTACCGTGTCCTCGTCGTATTCGATGCGCAGGACGCGGTCCTCCTCGTACGCGGGGAACAGCTCCACCGCGTCGCCGCGCACCCGGAAGGTGCCCCGGTGGAAGTCGATGTCGTTGCGCTCGTACTGGATGTCCACCAGGCGGCGCAGCAGGGCGTTCCTCGGGAAGACGGCCCCTTCCGTGACGCGCACCGTCAGCCGGTTGTAGAACTCCGGGGAGCCCAGCCCGTAGATGCAGGACACGGACGCCACCACCACGACGTCCGTGCGCGTCATCACCGAGCGGGTGGCGCTGTGCCGCATCTTGTCGATCTGCTCGTTGACGGACGAGTCCTTCTCTATGAACGTGTCCGTCTGCGGGATGTACGCCTCGGGCTGGTAGTAGTCGTAGTACGAGACGAAATACTCGACGGCGTTATCGGGGAACAGCTCCTTGAACTCGGCGAAGAGCTGGGCGGCGAGCGTCTTGTTGGGGGCGATGACCAGGGCGGGCCGGTTCGTCTCCGCGATGACGTTGGCCATGGTGAACGTCTTGCCGGAGCCGGTCACTCCCAGCAGGACCTGGCGCGCCGCGCCATGCGAGAGACCGGCCACGAGCTCCCGGATCGCCTCCGGCTGGTCTCCCGACGGGGAAAACGGCGATATCAGGCGGAACCGGTTCTCCAACGCGCGAACCTCCTCGTCACATTATACGGTGACACATCGGGCGCGTCGCGATAGCGTCGCAGCGGCATGCCCGGTTCCCCCCCGCAACGTGCGCCCTGAACGGAAGTCGCTGCGCCTCCGGTAGCTCCGTGCTCGCTCTCGCCTTCGGCTCCCCTGCATCTCGCCTCACGTGCCCCGCGGCACATCCCCGCTCTTCGTTCACCCTGCGTGGTCCGCCAAGCCGGTTTGTCCCAAGATTGGTATTGCCGAAACGGACGGTTCCGCCTAGGCGACCCGCTGCGCCGGACCTACCATCGGCGTGGCGCGCCTTCCGTTCAGGGCGCGCAAGCGGTCTTTGCCGGGTACGGTGGAGCGGAGGCAGGAGGGGGACGCTTAAGCCTTGTATTTCCAGGTCGTACCGCCCTTGGAGTCCTCGAGGAGGACGCCCTGCGCGTCGAGCTCCTTCCGGATCCGGTCGGCCTCGGCGAAGTCCTTCCGGGCGCGGGCGGCCTTGCGCGCCTCGATCCGGAGGAGTATCTCTTCTTCCGCCATCGAAGACGCCGCTTCCGCGCGGAAGTGCTCCGCGGCAGGCGACCGCAGCAACCCCAGCACCCCGAACAGCGGCTCGAGGATCGCGTAGCCGGCCAGGAATTGCCCCGCCTTTTCCCTTTCGGCGGCCGGGTCCGAAGGCGCCAGCCGATTGAGCGCACGCACGGCGTCGAAGAGATGCCCAAGCGCCGCCGCCGTGTTGAAGTCGTCGTCCATAGCCTCGCCGAACTTCGCCGCCGCATCGCGAAGCGGGGAGAATTCTTCTGCGCCCGGCACGGATGACGCCGCCGCTCCGGCGGCCGCGCAGGCCTCCGCCTTATCCTTGACCCGGTAAAGGCGATTGAGCCCCGCCCTCGCCTCCGCGAGGTTCAGATCCGAATAATCTATTGGGCTGCGGTAGTGGCTGGAGGCGAAGAAGAAGCGCAGCGTCTCGGGTTTTTCCGTTTTCAGCACATCGCGCAGCGTGAAGAAGTTCCCCAGGGACTTGCTCATCTTCTCCTTGTTGATGTTGACGAACCCGTTGTGGATCCAGTAGCGCGCAAACGGCTTGCCCGTCACGCCTTCCGACTGGGCGATCTCGTTCTCATGGTGGGGAAACACCAGGTCCTTGCCGCCGCCGTGGATGTCGAACGTCTCGCCCAGGTGCTTCATCGCCATCGCCGAGCACTCGATGTGCCACCCCGGGCGTCCCGGCCCCCATGGGCTGTCCCAGGCGGGCTCTCCCGCCTTCGAGGACTTCCAGAGCGCGAAATCGAGCGGGTCCTTCTTCCGCTCGTCGACGTCGACGCGGGCGCCGGCCAGCAGGTCATCCGTGTTCTTCCCCGAGAGCTTGCCGTATCCGGGGAATCCGGCGACGGAGTAATAGACGTCGCCGCCGATCGCGTAGGCTTTCCCGGCCGACACCAGCCTGCCGACGAGACCGACGATCTCCGGGATGTGGTCCGTCGCGCGCGGCTCGACGTCGGGCCGCAGCAGTCCCATGCGGTCGAAGTCCCGGTAGAAGGCCTCGATATACCTGTTGGAGATCGTCAGGTAGTCCGTCCCCTCCCGGTTCGCCCTGTTTATTATCTTGTCGTCGATGTCTGTGAAGTTGCGCACGAAAGTGACGTCGAGCCCGCGGTGCCGAAGGTAACGCACTATAGTGTCGAATACCACGTTCGCGCGGGCGTGCCCGATGTGGCACAGGTCGTAGACCGTCACCCCGCAGACATACATTTTCACCTTGCCGGGAGCGATCGGTACGAACGGCTCCTTCCTGTTTCCCATGGTGTTGAATAAGGTCAACGCCATTCAGGCCGTACCCCCGTGCGACGATGCGGGCGGCCGGGACCCCGAAAGCAGCGCCACGGCCCACGCCGAAATGCCTTCCCTTCTCCCCTCGAAGCCCATTCCCTCGGTAGTCTTCCCTTTAAGGCTCACCCGCTCGGGGGGCACAAGCAGCATCCCGGCTATGGAGGCGCGCAGCTCTTCCACGATCGGGGCGATCCTGGGCTCCTCGCAGACTACCACGGCGTCGAGCCCCACGAGGGCATAACCCAGCTCATCCATCCTGCCGCGCGCGTGCTCGAGGATCTTCCTGCCCGGTATCCCGCGGGTCTCCTCGCGGTCGGGGGGGAAATGGTGGCCTATGTCGCGGTCGCCCATGGCTCCGTACAGGGCATCGGCTATCGCATGGAGGAGAACGTCGCCGTCCGAGTGCCCGAGGAGCCCCATCTCGTGCTCGACCTTGACTCCTCCGAGCCAGAGCTCCCTGCCGGGGACGAGCCGGTGCGCGTCGCCGCCCAGCCCTATGCGGAAATCGGGCCCCTCCCGCAGCAGCCCTTCCGCCATGCGCAGTTCCTCCGGGATGGTTATCTTGATGTTCGCCTCCTCCCCGGGAATCGGGGTCACGGGGTATCCCGCCGCTTCCACCAGCGAAGCGTCGTCGGTCCCCCGCAGCCCCTCCGCGCCCGCCTTCTCGTATGCCTTCAGGAGGATCCCGGCGCGGAAAGCCTGGGGAGTCTGGGCCCGGTACAGCCTGGACCTGTCGACCGTGGAAAGCGTCCTGCCGTTTTTGTCCCATTCCTTTACGGTTTCCCGCACGGGAACCACGGGAACGACAGCGCCGTGCGTTTCGGCAAGCTCCACGCAGCGCGCAAGCAGGTCCGCGGAAACGAAAGGCCTCACGGCGTCATGGACCAGGATCACCTCCGCATCTCCGGTCACCGCGGCGAGGGCGTTGCGCACCGAATCCTGGCGTTCGGCCCCGCCGTCGACCACCTGCAGCACTTTCGGCCGGCCGCGGAACGACTCCTTGAGGTCCTTGGGGGATTGCGGCGGAAGCGCCAGGAGTATGCCGTCGATCAGCGGCGAGGCGGCAAGGCAGGATATCGTACGATCGATGATCGGGCGGCCCCCGAGAGGGAGGAACTGCTTGGGCACGTCCCCGCCCATGCGCTTGCCCTCACCGCCGGCGACTACGATGGCGATTACCCTGGCCAATTCCCCTCCGGACGGAAATTTCACGCGGATGCGGATGGACGATGCGAAAAGAGACGGACGCCAACTTGCGGAGGTGTCTTACAGGTTCAGGAAGCGGCGCAGGTCCGCCTCGACGTCTTCCTCCGTCACTGCCTTGGCGAGGGAGATTTCCTTCACGAGGAGGGAACGGGCCGTGTCCAGCATCTTCCTCTCCCCGAAGGAGAGTGCCTTCTCTCCCTTGAGAAGGAGGAGATTGCGCAGGACTTCGGCGATTTCGAATGGGGAACCTGATTTCAGCTTGTCCATGTACTGGCGGTAGCGGCGGTTCCACGGCTTGGGCTCGACGTCCACCTCCCGCGCCCTGAGGATCTTGTAGACCGACGTCACGGCCCGGCTGTCCATGATTCGGCGCAGGCCCACCTGTTCCGTGTTGTTCACCGGGACCATGATCGTGATCCCCGTGTCCAGGATGCGCAATACGTAATACGATTCCCGCCTGCCCCCCGAGATCGATTTCGTCTCGATGGTCTGGATTATTCCTACGCCGTGGGCCGGGTAGACGGCCATATCCCCCACCTTGAAGCTCATTGGACTCCGACCTCCGAGGATTTTCGGGAAATGTCCTGGAGCTGCACCGAATGATATATTATAGTTTTTGAATTCCCATCCGTCAATGCGGGGTTTCTGCATGCAGTCGACAGTTTGGTTCGCGGACCTGTCCGCGCCCCCCGGGAAGAGCCTTCTCGACAAGCTTGGGAACCTCCTGCGGGCCGCGGGCATTTCCTCCAGGATCGGGGCCGGCGACCTGACCGCCGTGAAGCTTCACTTCGGGGAGAAGGGAAACACGGCATTCCTTCGCCCCATATTCGTCAGGAAGGCCGTCGAGGAGGTAACCGCGGCAGGCGGAAAGCCTTTCCTCACCGACACGAACACGCTTTACCTCGGCGGACGGAGCAATGCCGTCGACCACCTGCGGACGGCCGTCACCAACGGATTCGCATACGCGGTCGCGGACGCCCCCATCGTCATCGCGGACGGACTGAGGGGAGAGAGCGCCGTCCGCGTTCCCGTCGAAGGCAGGATTTTCAGCGAGGTCTCCATCGGGGCGGCGATCGCGAACGCCGACGCCATGGTCGTTCTCACGCACTTCAAGGGCCACGAGCTTTCCGGCTTCGGGGGCGCCATAAAGAACCTCGGCATGGGGTGCGCCTCCCGGGCGGGGAAGCTTGCGCAGCACTCGACCGTGTCGCCGTTCGTCGATCCCGATGCCTGCACGGGCTGCGGAACCTGCGTCGCCCATTGCCCCTCGGGTGCGATCTCGGTCATCTCGGAAAAGGCCGTCGTCGACCCGAAGGCCTGCATCGGCTGCGCGGACTGCATCGTCGTCTGCCCCGGGCACGCCGTAATGATCGACTGGAACGAGGCCGCGCCGACGGTGCAGAAAAAGATGGTGGAGCATGCCCTGGGCGCCCTCGACGGAAAGAGGGATTCCACCCTGTTCCTCACCTTCGTCACGCAGGTCTCGCCCTACTGCGACTGCTACGGAAACAGCGACCGGCCGATCGCGCCGGACGTAGGCATTTTCGCTTCGTCCGATCCCGTCGCCATCGACCAGGCGTGCGCGGACCTGGTGATCCGGGCGGCGGGCACGGATCCCTTCCGGGGGACCCACCCCTCCATCGACTGGACGACCCAGCTTTCCTACGGCGAAGAGCTGGGACTCGGCTCCAGGAAATACGAGCTGGCGACGATATGACGGCCCGCCGGGTCCTATACGCCGGGATCGACGTCGGCTCCCTCTCCACCGACGTGGTCCTCCTGGACGGGAAGGGAGCGTTGGCGGGGCACGCCATCATTGCCACCGGCGCCTCCGCGCAAAAGGCATCCGGGGAGGCCCTCTCCCGCGCCATGGAGATCGCAGGAGGGACCGCGGCGGACATCGCCATCACCGTATCGACCGGCTACGGCCGCGAGAGGGTTCCGTCCGCGGACCTGAACGTCACCGAGATCACGTGCCACGCGCGCGGGGCGCGCCACCTGTTCCCCGGAGCGTCGACCGTGCTCGACATCGGCGGGCAGGACAGCAAGGTCATCCGGCTATCCCCGGACGGCCGGGTCGCCGACTTCGCGATGAACGACAAGTGCGCGGCGGGCACCGGGCGGTTCCTTGAAGTGATGGCCCGGACCCTTGAAATGGACCTGGAGCAGATGGGGCCCCGCGCACTGCTGTCCCGAAGGTCGCTGTCCGTCAGCTCGATGTGCACCGTGTTCGCAGAGTCGGAGGTGGTCTCCCTTATAGCGTCGGGCGCATCCGCCGAGGACATAGCCTGGGGAGTCCACCTGGCCATAGCGAACAGGATCGCCGCCCTCGCCGATCGGGTCGGCAGCGAATCGCCGGCCGTCATGACGGGAGGGGTGGCGAAAAACCCCGCCGCCCGCAAGGCCCTGGAAGACCGGTTCGGGATCCGGCTCCTTGTCCCGGAAGAGCCTCAGCTTGCGGGAGCGCTGGGGGCCGCGCTCATCGCGAGGGAAAAGTGCCGGTCCCGCCACTGACCCCATTTGTAATTCCAGGCGGCGACCACATATGCATGCGACCTACCACGACTGGTGGGTATCGTAGATCTGCCTGAACTCTTCGGCGTTTTCCTTGAAAATAGCCAGTATCCTGGGATCGAAGTGGACGGGGTTCGTGCGGTGCCCCCCTTCGGTCAGGATCGCCACGGCTCGCTCGTGCTCGAACGGGGGCTTGTACGGGCGCTTGCTTCTAAGCGCGTCGTACTGGTCGATCAGGTTCATGATACGCCCCTCGATCGGGATCGCTTCCCCTTTAAGCCCCTGCGGGTAGCCGGTCCCGTCCCACCGCTCGTGATGGTACAGCGCGAACCGCTCCGCCGATTTCAAGTATGGACTGCTCGATCCCCGCAGTATCCTCGCTCCGATCGTGGTGTGCGTCTTCATGATCTCGAATTCCTCGTCCGTCAGGACCCCCGGCTTGAGCAGGATCGCATCCGGGATGCCGACCTTTCCGATGTCGTGCATCGGGCTGGCGTAGAACATGATGTCGGCCTCTTCCCCGGTTATGCCAAGGCATTTGAGCACCAGGCCGGTGTAATAGCTTATCCGCTTGACGTGAACATAGGAGTCCACGTCCCGGTACTCCGAGGCCAGGGTCAGGCGCTGGACGGTGTCAAGCAATGATTCCTTGAGCTGCCTCGTCCTTTCCTGGACCTGCTGCTCGAGCAGCCTTCCCTGCTCTTCGAGCGAGTCCTGGTAACGCTTCGCCTTGAGGAGATTGGTCGCCCGTACCACCAGCTCGGTGTTGTCGACCGGCTTCGCGAGGAAGTCGCTCGCTCCCGCCTCCAGCGCTTTTATCCGGGATTCCCGGTCCGCGTACGCCGTCAGCATTACCACCGGGATGCCTCGGGTGGCCGGGTCCTCCTTGAGGCTGCGGCACGTCTGGAATCCGTCCATCCCCGGCATCGATATGTCGAGGAAAATCAGGTCGGGATGCAGGTTCCTGGCCTTCTGCAGCCCCTGGGGTCCGTCCGGCGCGCTCTCGAACCTGTACCCGTGGCTCTGCAGGACTGCGCCGATGACCTCCGAGACCAGCTCATCGTCGTCGACCATCAGGATCTTTTCATAGGGTTCGACGCTCATCGTCTTTCGCGTGCCTCCTCATCCGGTTGATTCATTCAAGTGCGCCCGGCTTCCTCGGCCAGTATCTCGAAGAACCGGGCGATTTCCTCGGGAGTGTTGTAGAAGTGCGGGGATATGCGGATCCCGCCGGAGCGGGGGGAGCAGACTACGTTTTTCGCGAGGAGCCCCTTCCAGAGCGTGTGCGGGTCGGCGCCGGGGACCCTGAAGGTCACTATGCCCGAGCGGTCCTCGGGATGCCTCGGCGACACGATCTCGTACCCCCGCCGCAGAGCCGCTTCTATCGCTCCCTCGGTAAGCCGCCTGACCCTTTCCCAGATCCGGTCCACTCCGACCGACAGCAGCAGGTCGAGCGATGCGCCGAACGCCGCAAGACCGACGGTATTGGAGCTTCCCGGCTCGAAGCGCCGCGCGTCGGGAGACAGCTGGAAGTCGTAGTTTTCGAAGTCGAACCGGTTCCGCACGGAGTGCCATCCGAGCACGACCGGCTCCACCATCTCCATCACCTCCCGGGAGATGTAGAACCCGCCGATCCCCTCCGGCGCGAGCAGCCACTTGTGCCCGTCCGCCGAGAGGGAGTCGATGCCGTACGAGCGCACGTCCATCGGCAGGACTCCCAGGCTCTGTATCGCATCGACGCAGAAGAAGATCCCCTTCTTCTGGCAGAACTCCCCGATGCCGGGAAGGTCGTTGCGGTGCCCGTTGGCGAACTCCACCGAGGAAAGCGCTATAAGGCGGGTCTTCCCGTCGCACGCCGCGAAAATGTCCTCCTTGGAGACCCTGCCATCCCGCGCCGGCACCATGCGCACATCGACGCTGCGCGAGGCGAGCCGCATCCATGGATAAACGTTCGATGGAAACTCGACGTTGGCGGTGACCAGGTTGTCCCCTTCCTTCCACGGGAACCCGGCGGCGATGAACGAGAGCCCCTCGGAGGTGCTCTTGATGAAGGCCACCTCCTCCGTCGTCGCACCTATCATCCGCGCGAACCGGACCCGGGCCTCGTCGCCGATCTCCTGCCACTGGCGCAGCCTGAACGCCCCCTCGTCGCGGGACCTGTACAGAATGCGGGCGCCGGCCTCCGCCGAACGGGACGGGATGGGAGAGACTCCTGCGTGGTTCAGGTAGATGAATTTCTCCGTTACGGGGAACTCGGCCTTCCGTATCGGATCCACGTCGATCGGCAAGATGCCTCCGGGGGCGGTTCTCTCACTATGCTATCAGGAGCGCCCGTAATATCTAGGGTATAATACTGCGATGGAATGGAAGGACCAAGATGTCCTCAGATACAGCCGGAACCTCCTTCTGCGGGAAATCGGCCCGTCCGGCCAGGAGAAGCTCTTCTCCTCGTCCGCGCTGGTCGTCGGCGCGGGAGGACTCGGCTCGCCCGCGCTTCTCTACCTGGCGGCGGCCGGGATCGGACGGATCGGCGTCATCGACGGCGACCGTGTCGATCTGAGCAACCTGAACAGGCAGACAATCCATCCGGAGTCTTCGGTGGGGCGCGCGAAGGCGTGCTCCGCGCAGGCGTCCCTCCTTGCGTTCCGCTCGGACCTGGAGGTCGAGGTGCACGATACCGCCCTTACGGCGGATAACGCCCTGGAGCTGTTCCGGAGATACGACGTGGTCGTCGACGGGAGCGACAACTTCCCGACCAAATATCTTTGCAACGACGCATCGGTCCTGTCCGGCGTCCCGCTGGTGCATGCGGGAATCCTGCGGTTCGGGGGGCAGATCCTCTCGGTCGTCCCGGGCCGGGGGCCGTGCCTGCGGTGCCTTCTCCCCGAGATCCCGCCGCGCAGGGACGCACCGACCTGTTCGGAGGCGGGGATCCTGGGAGCGTCGGCGGGCGTCATGGGCTCGTGGCAGGCGGTCGAGGCGGTGAAGCTGCTGCTGGGGATCGGCGCCCCGCTTCGCGGAAGGCTGCTTATGATCGACACGCTGGACGCCATGGTCTCCACGCTCGAAGTAAAGAAGGATCCGGAATGCCCTGCCTGCGGTGAGTCCCCGAGGATCCTTTCGCCGCTGTCCCCCCTCGAATACGGGCTCGACCGGAGCGCCCCTCTGTGAAGCCGGCGGCACTGCGGCGCCCCGTGCGCGCGGTTATTCTTCTTTCGGGCGGCCTGGACAGCAC
>DATBLU010000347.1:0-7767 GCA_036555205.1 Candidatus Deferrimicrobiaceae bacterium | reverse complement strand
ATCACCATGCAGAGCCCCCCGTAGATGCTGGAGATGAAGGCGAACACCGGGAGAAAAGCGGAGTACCACAGCGGGTGGACCTTCCCCGGCGCCAGGAGGAACAGGGCACCCAGCGCGGACTGGTGGAGCGTCGATAGGATCACGCCGCCCACCGTCATCCCGATGGTGATCATGATCGCCCACTTCCTGGTCCTCCGCGCGTGGATCCACTCAAGGATCGCGGGGCTGAACTCCAGCAACTGAACGGTGAGGTAGGTCGCGACGTGCCATGCGACGAGGAAGAGAACCGAGGTGGGACCGTAGGAAACCGCCATGGGGTAATAGATCCTCCAGGGGCGCCCGATGTCGATCAGGAGGTAGATGACCGCAAAAAGATATCCCATGAAGCCCGTAAGGACCCCGAGCCTGACGAGGGAATGATACTGTTTGTACCCCAGGATGTACACCGCCGTCGCCATCACGTAGCCGGTCGCGGACAGGGGGACGCCCGAGAAGAGCCCCCACCCCAGCAGGATGCTCCAGGGGTATTCGTTGGAGGCGTGGGTCACCGCCGCCAGGCCCTTCGCGAAACGGACCCCGATAAGCGGGAAGCCGATGCACAGGATGATCATGGCCGCGACGTTGAACGGCGTGATGAGCGTTCTGGCGTATTCGGAGAGCGGCATCCCCATCAGCAGCTTGTCGGTGAAGCGCGCGGGAAAGCTCTCTTCCTTGGCGATGATTTCCTCCTTCATTCCTTCCCCTCCTTGTTCCTGGTGGCTGCGTAACACATCCCGAGGAGCGCAGGCCAGATCGTCAGAACCAGGGGCACCGCGGACAGGAAGCCCTTGGTCTGCTCCACCAGCGGCTTCTCCACGAGGTCCGACGGGAAGTCCATCCGGTCGAACGGGATCCCGGAGATGTACATCCAGCTTGTTCCCCCGACCTCGTATTCCCCGTAGATATGATCGATGTACCGGTCCGGGTGCTTTCGGATCCTGGTCCTGGCAAGATCGATCAGCGCTTCCCGCTTCCCGAAGGTGATCGTACCGGCGGGGCATGCCTCGGCGCACGCCGGCATCCCGCCGTTCTTCACCCGCTCGTGGCACAGGGTGCACTTGACGATGCGGGGTTCCAGGGCGCTCTCGTAGTCGTAGGCGGGCACGTAGAAGGGACACGCGACCATGCAGTACCGGCAGCCGAAGCACACGTCCTTGTTGTAGAGCACCGCCCCTTCCGGGGTTTTCGTGTACGCCCTGACGGGGCAGGCGGCTGCGCACCCCGGTTCGTTGCAATGGTTGCATTGCACCTTGCGATAGAAGGGCCTGTCGGAGGATTTCGGGTTCTCGTACCGGTTGACCACCGTGTAGGCGGAGGCCGTCGGCCGCCTTTTCTTCTCGAATACCGACTTCTCGTCGAATGGGATCTCCGGTTCCGGCAGCCGGTTCGCCAGGTTGCACGCCTTCTCGCAACTGCGGCAGCCCACGCACTCCGTAAGGTCGGTGAGCATCCCCATGCGGTCGGGCCATCCGGAGATCTTTTTCCCCGCGAAGACTTCCGACGGCGCGCCGACCAGGGCGACCCCGCCCGCGGCCGCCAGCGTCTGCAGCAGCTCCCTCCGGCTGAATGCTCCCTTTTCTACGCGATCGTTCCCCTTGACCGGCCCCTTCCCTTCCCGCGCCGTATCTTCCAAGACGTTCTTTTTCGTGCTGTCAGCCACGGAGGACCTCCTCATATCCCGCGTCTCCGGGTTTATTCACTTTTTCACGTCCGCCTTCGCCTTCGCCTGCGCCTTCGGCGCGTGGCACATTTCGGTGCACCCCTTCGGATCCTTGCCGACGCTGCCCACGTCGCCTCTGTGGCATTTGAAGCAGGCCTGATGGTAGGCGGCCTTCAAGCTGGGCCGCCCGATGTCACCCGGCTTTGCCGATGCGGCGTGGCACTCCCTGCAGGGCTTGAGACCGCCGGCGTTCACGTTCTTCCTGAAGGCCGATAGGTCGATCTTGTGGCAGTCCCGGCAGGCCTGGACCTGCGTGGAACCGTGCTGGTGATGGCAGTCCGCGCATCCTCCCGCCGTGGATACGTGCCCTGCATGGTTGAACCGGACCGGCTCGTATACATCGGACAGTTTCCCCAGCTCGAGCACGGTCGGAACGCCGCCGTCGGCAGCCGTCCCGCCCGCTGCGCAGACGCCGATCAACAGGGCAAGGGCGGCAGCGATAATCGTCGCTCTGTTCACGGTTTTTCCGCCTCCTTCTCCCCGGCTTCGGCCTTATCCTTCTTCGTGGCTTTCTTGTCTTTCTTGTCTTTCCTGCCTCCCAGGTATGCCTCGACCGGACGCCATCCGAAGGACGCCGTCCTGCCGGCCATGCCTATCGCCTTCCCGAACGCCTGCGCCGCCATGCCGGTCAGCTCGGCGCCCAAGGTGTAGGCGAATACGAAGGGAAGAGCGATCACGTAGGCCAGCCCGATGAACGGCGCTGCGGCAAGCCTTCCCGCGGTCCTAAGGACGCTCCTTGCCCCCTCGCTCCGCATGTGCCGCATGTCCTCGCTCGCCGACTGCTTAAGCGACTTGAACGGTTTCGGCTTGAGGATTTCCGCGTAGAGGACGTACCCGGTGATCGCCATTACGGAGATCACGTATTCCACTCCTTTGACGTGCGTCATGAAGTCGATGAGCGTGTGCATGGTGTCCTCCCCTTGTCGATTATTCTTTCGTCGCTCCGCCGTTCTTTTCCTTCTTGTTCTTCCCCGCAAGGTACGCCTCGGTGGGCCTCCAACCGAACGACACGCTGGTCCGGAGCTGGCTTGCGAAGCCGCCGAAGACCCTTTTGCCCAGCAGGTAGAGAGACATTCCGATGATGGTCACGGGCAGAAAAACGATGTACAGGCCGCCGGAGACGATCCCGTATACCAGGAGGGCGGCAAAGGGCATGCGGCTGTAAGCCGACTCCCGGTTCCCCGGGAGGATCCCCCCCTTTTTCATCTCCACCAACCGGCCGCTGCACGACTCCCAGTAGGTGCCCATGCCGACTTCCTGTCCGCCGGTGAATTTCTGCATTTCCCTCACCTCCTTACGGTCTTGCGGGTTCCAGTCGAGTTTCCCCGGTTCTGGCACCAATATAAGGAATGGCTTCACACCCGCCAATCGGCAGAGATACCTATATTCGGGGGAAAGAATGCCTATGCGGCAATGCGAAAAGGACTAGAACAGGGTGATAGTCAGGCGGACCGGAACGGACGAGGGAAGGGGCAAAACATGGAGGGAATATAGCATAACCTTATATTTATCAATCGGTTATCGGAGCATGCTCTCGGCTACCTTTATCAACTCGAACGGGGTGGACCTGGCCGTTACGGTCATGTGGTAGATTCCTTCCTTCCAGGAGACCCGGGCGCAGGGCTCCCCGCCCGCGGTCGATCCGACCTCAAGCGTCGAATCCCTTCCCTTGAGCGGATACCGGACCTTCTCTTTCAGATGCTCGAACCGTATCTTCCCGTCGGAGCGGAACGTGTCGGATAGCGACTGGGAGATGACGAGCCCCGCCGACGGTCCTTCAACCTGCCCGAATTCCATGATGAGAGCGGGGAAGGGCTTCCCCTGGGCAAGCACCGCGGACGGCGGCCAGGACAGGTTCTGCGGGAAATACGACGGTACGTATATCTCCCGGAGTCCCAACTCCGCCTTTACGTCCTCGACGGTGTTGTACTTCCTAAGAAGATCCTTCTGTGCAAGCAGAGGCAGCCAACCGGCAAGCTTCAAGCCCCCCAGAAGGAGCGCGACGCCGACCGCGAACAGCAGGTAGTTCGGGAATTTCCTCGGCATGCTATCTCTCCGCGTCACACGACGAAATAGTTGATCACGATTACGACGCCCAGCGTCAGCAGAAATACGGGCCACTCCCCGCCCGGGCCCGTTGCAGGTCCGCCCTCGAGCCGGGAGATCCTGCCCTCTATGTTCAACCGGTGGCTGTACTCCTCGATCCTGTCCGCCGTTTTCACGCTTTTCCTGGGGCGCGCGTCGGGCGGAGGCACGGCGCCAAGGTACAGCTTGCGCAGCGCGCCTGCCAATTCCAGCGGCTTTTTCGTGAAGGAAGCTGCCATCTCGTCGCAGATCTTCTCGTCCTCCTGCACTGACCTGCGGAACTCGACAAGGACGAAGGGATTGAAGAACATCACGATCCGAAGGAAGAACACCGGGAGGAGGAACGGACGCCTGCTCCGTATGATGTGGGCGATCTCGTGGGCGAGCGCCGCCTGCAGCTCCCCGACGCTCAAGGTTTTCAGCAGGCCGGACGAAAGAAATATGGACGGCTTCTTCCCCGTGGAGGAGAAGATGACCGGATCCTCATCCTCAAGGATGTGCGTTTCCGGCTTATCGACCGGCAGCGCTTCAAGCGCCTCCCGCACCGCCGGGTCGCCGTCTTCCACCACCTCCACGGGAGGGCCGGATTTCCTCGACGCGAAGGTGTGCCTCAGGATGGGGATGAGTTCCTGGGCAAGGAATACGATCGTCGAGACGAAGAAGATGAGTAGCAGCCCCAGTCCAAGCGGCACCGGCTCCGGAAATTCCGTATTTATCAGCCGGCTGCTGTCGAACAGCGCCCCCATCCGGAAATAGACCGATCCCCTGGCCGGATCCGCCAGCTGATACAGGGGAAAAGAAAAGACCGGAAACACTATGGCGATGAGCAGCAGTCTCTGGCGGACGAAGGGGCTTGCGATCCGGAAGCTGACTATGGCGATTTCAACGACGGCGCCGGCGACCAGCGAATGAAAGAACGCCTGTGTCGCATACAGGCCCGGGAGAGAGCTGAAAAAATGAGATAAATTCATTTTCCGCCCATGATACCGTTCCGCGCGGGAGAATTGAAGCGGGGAACGGTGCGGATCGGGCAGTGCTAGTGCCGGAACCGCCGCAGCCGGAGCGCGTTCGACACGACCGTGACCGAGGAGAGCCCCATGGCGGCCGCGGCGAAGACAGGGTTCAGAAGCACTCCGTAAGACGGATAGAGGACCCCGGCCGCAACGGGGATGAGAACGACGTTGTACGCGAACGCCCAGAACAGGTTCTGGCGGATGTTGCGCAAGGTGGCCCGGCTCAAACCGACTGCGGCCGCAATACCGCCCAGGTCGCCGCTCATAAGGACGATGTCCCCGGCTTCCACGGCGATGTCGGTGCCCGTGCCTATCGCCATGCCCACATCGGCCTGGGCAAGGGCCGGCGCATCGTTGATCCCGTCGCCCACCATCGCCACGGTCTTCCCTTCCGCCTGGATCTTTCGGACCTCCTCGGCCTTGCGGTCGGGGAGGACCTCGGCCATGACGCGGTCGATCCCTGCGCGCGCGGCCACCGCGTTGGCAGTGCGCGGGTTGTCCCCGGTGAGCATCACCACTTCGATCCCCATCCGACGGAGAGAGCGGATAGCCCCGGGCGCGCTTTCCTTTATCTCGTCCGTCACCGCGGCCACACCGGCCGCCTTGCCGTCCACGGCGATAAAGACCGGGGCGTCCCCTGCCTCCGAGACCGCGTCGGCGGCCGGGAGGATCGCCGAGAGATCGACCCCCTCCTCTTCCAGCCATTTCCGGTTCCCGACGCGGACGAGGCGCCCGCCGGCGGTCGCCCGGATCCCGTGGCCGGCCGCGGAGAAAAATTCCCGGGGAGGCTCCAGGAGAATCCCCCGCACCTGCGCTCCACGCACAACGGCCGCTCCGAGTGGATGCTCCGAGCCCGTCTCCGCGATCGCGGCAAGCCGCAACAGCTCTCTCTCCCCGTCGGGCCCCTGGAATTCCCCGCCCGGAGCGGGCCGGATCCCCGACAGCTCCGGGCGCCCCCGGGTAACCGTCCCGGTCTTGTCGAGGATGACCGTTTGCACCTTGTGCGCCGTTTCCAGCGCGGCGCCGCTGCGGATCAGGATTCCCAGCTCCGCCCCCTTCCCCGTTGCCACCATGATTGAGGTGGGGGTGGCCAGCCCAAGGGCGCAGGGGCAGGCGATTATGAGGACGGAGATCGTGGCTATCATGGCGTAGGTCAGCCGCGGCTGCGGCCCGAAGACCCACCATGCAATGAAGGTGGCCGCCGCGATCCCCATGACCGCCGGCACGAACCGGGAAGCGATCACGTCGGCCAGCCTGCCTATCGGGGGCTTGCTGCCCTGCGCCTCCTGCACCATCCGGACGATCCGCGCCAGGACCGTGTCCTTCCCCACGCGGACCGCGGTGAAAACCAGCCGGCCGTTCAGGTTCATCGTCCCGCCGGTCACGGCTCCGCCGGGCCCTTTCTCCGCGGGAATAGGCTCGCCGGTGAGCATCGACTCGTCGACGGCGGCCGTCCCTTGCGCGACCACGCCGTCGACCGGGATCTTCTCCCCTGGGCGGACCACGACGCTGTCGCCTACCCTCACGTCGCCGAGCGGTATGTCCGCCTCCGCGCCGTCACGGATGACCCGGGCGGTCACGGGTTGGAGTCCGAGGAGCTTCTTGATTGCCTCGGAGGTCCTCCTCTTCGCGCGGGATTCGAAATACCGCCCCAGCAGGATCAGGACGATGATCGCCGCCGAGGTGTCGAAGTAGACGTGCGCGGCAGATCCCGGCACGGCGAAGACCCCCGGGAAAAACGTCGCGACGAGGCTGTAGGCGTACGCCGCGGTCGTGCCCAGCGCCACCAGTGTGTTCATGTCCGTCGTTGCGTGCTTCGCGGTCGCCCACGCGCCCCGGTAGAAGCGGGACCCCGAATAGAACTGGATCGGCGTGGCCAGCATGAGCTGGAGCAGCGCGCCGACAAACGGGGAAAACGGCATCCGGGCGGAACCGGCGATCATCTCCAATTGGGCCAGAAGGAATAGCGGCACGCCCAGCGCAACGCCCACCTTAAGCCGGGTCAGAAGGGAACGCTCCTCCTCGCGCTGCATTCGTTCCTGAAGGGCCAAGGGGTCTTCCCCTGCTATTACCTCCGGAACGGCGTATCCGGCCCCTGCAACCGCGGCGCGAAGCGCTTCCCGGTCCGCGATCCCCGGGACGTACTCCACCGTCCCGGATTTCGCAGCCAGGTTGACGCTCGCCGACACGACCCCCGGGACTTCCGAGAGCGCCTTCTCGACGCGCGCCACGCACGAGGCGCAGCTCATACCCTCGATCGGGATCGTTACCTTCTCCCGCTCTTTCGCAACGCGCTGTTGTGCCGGATGACGGGACATGGATATATATTACGATGATCCGAACGTTCAGGGGATGCGAACCGGCCGGCGCGTTATCGCGGCGGCAATTTGCTGTTATACTTCGGGAAGCGCGCCTGTAGCTCAGGTGGATAGAGCAGCTGCCTTCTAAGCAGCGGGCCCGAGGTTCGAGTCCTCGCAGGCGCGCCAAGTTTCACGTACCACGCCTATTGGAGATTCGAACTCCGAGCCGCCGCCGACCGGCGGTCTGTCAGGTGGGCTCACTTACCAAGGTCGTTCTCCATGGTTCCCCGAAGTAGGTCACTGTCCCCTGCCCACGACGTCGGCTATCATGCCCGCCGCGGCCAACGCGATCACGACCGCAAGAGTGGTCCTCAGCCATCGGGGGCTGGTACGATGACTGAGGGCGCTGCCGATCTGCGCACCCGGTACCGCCGCAAATACGAGCAGCACGGCGGGGAGCAGCGGCACTTGACCCGTCGCCATCTTGCCTATAAAACCCGCGAGAGAGGCGAGGAACACGAGCGCCAGGTTGCTCCCGATGACCACGCGGGTAGGCAACCGGAGGACGTGGAGCATCAGGGGGATGAGGATGAACGATCCCCCCTGCCCG